>NZ_JBJYKD010000019.1:0-57593 GCF_049310025.1 Thermorhabdus hydrogeniformans
CTTTTTTACAAAAAGTGAGCTAAATATTTTCCATTTTGTTATTTTTAGGTACTTGACTTTTTACCGCAGGACTTATTTTTAAATACATTTGCTAAAATATGCACTTGCACAAAATTTAAATTAAAATAGCTGATCTGATTTTTCAAACCCATAATCGAAAACGGCGGGAATCGTTATAACAATTGTGGATTAAAACTGCAAATTCTAAATATTGGTCAACCGGTTTAACAGCTTCCTGCGGCTATTTTTTAATCAAATATGCGGCTATTTTTTAATCAAATAATTGTCAGTTATAAACCTGGCGTATTCCCGAATCTCGGTTGATCCAAAGTCCTCGAGCGGGGTGGAGGTAATTCTCTCCCTGAAGACGACAATTTCCACATCCTCTGCCAGATAGTGCCGGAGGGCGTAGGCCAGAGGCAGCCCGTTTTCAAAGATCTCGAGTGCATGAGAATTGCCGCATATAAAGTTCAGCCCCAGTTCACCGGCCTTTTTGACCAGTTCGCTGTCCTTTTTTACCCTGCTGATGGTGGCAAGTACGGTGTCTATTTCCGGATGCTCTCTTTTTGCTTTTGCCAGGTGTTCGGCGGTAAATCCCGTATGAGGGAATATGTGGAGGATTGTTTCTACAGGGCTTGCGGGCGTTCCCAGCAGGATTTCGCCGCCGACGGCGGTAGCCGAGTCCTTAATTTGCGTGCAGCCGAACAGGGAACGTTCCACCCGCATGACTTCCTGTTCTTTTTCCATATCCATCATTTTATTCAGGCGCTCCAGAATGTCGCCCAGAGTTTTCACATCGTCGAGAGCTTTGCCCACATACATGATGTTTCCAGGGATCCCGCCGTATTTTATATCTACCCGGAAAGCCCTGTGACCGTGAATATAGGATATACCTGGGTGAAGGCCGTGAAAAGCCTCGTGCAACTCGATTACCGAGATGTTGTACAGGCTCAGGTAATTTTTCAATGTCACTCCGCCGGAGTTTGCCGCATCGGCTACGGGGTGGTGTGCCACAATGAGATCCACTCCGGTGGCTCCGGCCAGTTCAATGCTCCCTTCCGTAAGGGTCATGGTTACTGCTACTTTTTTAACTTCCGCCTCCGGGTCGCCTGCTACCAGGCCGGGAATCTCCATTACCGATTTTCCGGGTATGTTGGAAGATTTTATGACCACGAAGGGATTTTGGCCGGAGAAAACGTGGCTTAAATCGGATACCACCCTTCCGCCGGTGATTTGGTCCAGCGCCGTTAACACATCTTTTACTTTCATGTTGGTCCTCCTTTTTTTGGACAAATAAAGAGGCCGCCAAATAAATACCTCACCCCGGGAAAATCATGCTATCATTCCTCGAAGGAAAATAGCATAACATTTCCCTTGGAAGCATTTATTTGACGGCCTCGAACTATCCTTTCGGATCTTTCTTATCCAGTCCAAATATAAAATTTTATACAAGCCTGATATTAATATACAGATAAATAACACTTTTGTCAAGAATGATTTTAAAAAATCTTTTATCAAATTTTGGAATAACCGTAACCTGAAGCATTATATAATTAAAATTTTCCCCCCGGCCTTTCTCAAGAGTATTCTCTGGCCAGGAATTCTTCCACCGGTTCCACGGTGATTATCATGGTTGCGGCCAGCTGGTTGACGGGATCATAATCTTTCAATACCGTCCTTATTTTTAAGCCCGTGGCTTCCTCGAAGGCTCTCTTAAAGCGAATCTTGAATTCATTAAGCAGTGCCAGATCCATGAGCCGTGCGGTGAAAGTGTCTTTGTCATCCAGGTGTTTCAAAACCGATATTCTGCGATTAAGGGCCAGAATAATTATCTTGTCTCCGAGTATGTCTATTTTCTGCCAGTCGAGCCCCCTGCCGTACATCTCTTCATTGACCTGATTGTTTATTTTTATAATCTCCTGCTTAAAATCGCCAAGGCCCTTCAAAAAAATCACTCCCCAGGTGACTTTTACCCCCGGCAGCGGGGGATTTTTTAATCTTTACTTTATATTCTACGCGGTATGTTTTTTTCCTGCCTTGTCTTGAAAATTATTTAAGTGAAGCTGTGTAACAGCCTCCGGCATTTATGAATATATTATAAAATAATAAAGAGCAA
This sequence comes from Thermorhabdus hydrogeniformans, assembly GCF_049310025.1. Taxonomy (NCBI): domain Bacteria; kingdom Bacillati; phylum Bacillota; class Clostridia; order Thermosediminibacterales; family Tepidanaerobacteraceae; genus Thermorhabdus; species Thermorhabdus hydrogeniformans. The sequence continues at coordinate 2,117 of NZ_JBJYKD010000019.1, forward strand.
ATCTGACAGGGGGGTAAATCAATATGCAACTGGGGCTTGAACTATACGCCTTAAAGGCGGTAAATATTATGGACGACCACAAAATACTGATGAAAATAGAAGTAAACGGAAGAGTCATGGAAGAAAGTATAGGCGAAGATTCCTACGAGTTTTTCGGCATGATCACCGGCGGAAAGAGACTTTCGGCCATCGGCCGGAAAAAGCGCTACACTTACGGGGACCTGGTGGGCATTTTTGAGGCCGAGCCAGCTACTTGTATTAACTTTATGTTTTTGGACGCGGAAGATGAAATCAACCTTGTTATTGAGACAAATGTATGGCTTGACCCGGGTCTTTTTGTTCAGGATGTCATGTTAAAAATATACTCGGAAAACAGGACTCTGGAAATACCTCTTTCGAGGCCTGATATAAGAATGGCCTGGCCAAAAAGAGGTTTGTTCGTCATCGACATTGGAACTTTTGTAAGGGTCCTCTATGCTGAAAGACGCATATTTTAACGCCGGTCTGAATGCATATTTGACTATTATTGACCATTATTCAAAAATAAGAATGAATACTTTTAATCACCTGTCCTTTATCCGCGCCGGGGGCATTTTTTTTTATTTTTAGACTATAATGCAATATTTGCAATTCAAAGCGACATATACTAAAATATTATACCACCAAAGGAATTGTTTAGAAAATTTAATTGATTAAAAAAGCGATAAGGTTGGATAATTCAGGGCTGAATATAAAATAATATTAATACTGACTGAATGAGCATATAATGGGTAATGCATGCCTTTTTCAAAATAACGACACAAGGGGGTATATATATGAATCTCGCCATACTAACCACTTATCCTCCGCGGGAATGCGGTATAGCTTCTTTTTCAAAAGATCTAAGGGATAACCTTGTAATGTGGGACCAGAATGTAAAGATCCTGGCCGTCAGCGACAAAAACTCATCATATAAATACCCGCCTGAAGTGGTTTTTGAACTGTGTGAAGATAAAAAAGACGATTATCACCTGGCTGCGGAATTCGTCAACACCGCGGACCTGGATGCGGTTTTCGTGGAACATGAATACGGCATATTTGGGGGAAATGACGGCAGCTTTGTACTGGACTTTGTGGTGAATCTTGAAAAGCCGTTTATACTGAATACCCATACGGTCCTGCCCGCACCGGGGTTCCGTCAGAGGGGCATTCTGAGCAGACTGGGGCAGAAGGCTACAGCTGTAATATGCATGACCCGGCGTTCGGCAGAGCTTTTAAACAGGGTTTACAGGGTCCCAATGGAAAAAATTTATGTGGTGCCTCACGGTGTGCCCATTTTTAAAGAAAAACCCAGGGAAGCCCTTAAAAAAGCATACGGGATCGCCGGAAGGCCTCTTGTGACCACCTTCGGGTTTATCGGGCCGGGTAAGGGAATCGAGCTGGGTATTAAGGCCATATCTTATTTAAGGGAAAAATACCCCGATATTGTCTATCTGGTGGCCGGAGAGACGCATCCCAATTTAATGAAGAAGATGGGGGAGGTCTACAGGGAATCGTTGGTGGAACTGATAGAGACCCTGAGGCTGGAAGAAAATATAAGATTCATCAACAGGTACATCAGTCTCGATGAACTGGGAGAAATTCTATTCATGACCGATGTTTACCTTACCCCTTATCCCCACCGGAACCAGGCGGTAAGCGGGACCCTATCCTATGCCATCGGCTGCGGCAGGGCGATAGTTTCAACTCCCTATGATTATTCTCTTGAAGTGCTTTCCGACGGAAGGGGACTTGTGGCGTCCGAGGCGAACCCTGAGAAAATTGCCTCATTGATAGATTCCATCCTGTCAAATCCCCAGTTGAAATCACAGCTTGAAAAAAGGGCCGCAAAACTGGGCAGGACGATGTTTTGGCCCGAAGTGGCCCGGTCTTACGTCAATATCCTGGAAAATATCCTCCAGATCAAGGCCAGCAGGAAGGTGTTTTAGGCATGTACAGGCACTTTATAAATATGACGGACAACACCGGCATGATACAGTTTTCCGACAAGTCAAAGCCCATGCCGGAAAGCGGTTATACCGTCGACGACAATGCCCGGGCACTCATTGTGGCCATGGGCATGAAGGAGAGGGAACGGGAAAGGCTTATAAAAGTCTATTCCAGATTTATGGAAGAAGCGCAGGATAGCGGCGGTGTGTGGTGGAACCTGAAAATAAATGGAGAGTTTTCACCGGTTTTAAATTCCGAAGACTGTATAGGCCGCGGCGTGCTGGCGGCGAGTTTCGCTCTGAGCTGTGATATAGCCGAGGCGAAAAATTCAGCCGTGAGGATGTTAAAAAAGGCTTTGCCGGTGGCCTCCAGATTAACTTCCGCCCGTGCCATGGCATACTTGCTTCTGGGGCTTGTAAACCTGATTAACAACTCTTACGACCCTGCGCATCTTCTGCCTAAGGCCAGAGAAATGGCCGGCCGGTTGATCGACCTCTATGAAAAAAACCGCGGCGACGGCTGGCTGTGGTTTGAAGATAAACTCACTTACTGCAATGCCCTTCTGCCGCATTCCCTGTTTGGCTTTTACACCATAAGCGGTGACAGGAAGGCCCTGAAGGTGGCCAGGGAAACGTTAAAGTTCCTGACGGACTCGCTGTTCAGGAGGGGTTATCTAATTATTGTGGGCAACCGCGGCTGGTGGCAAAAGGAGAGCGATATTCCGCCTTTCGACCAGCAGCCTGTGGATGCGGCTTCCATTGTGCTTGCCTGTCTGCAGGCGTATATCGCCACAGGGGAAGCGGAATACGTTGAAAAGGCGCAAATGGCGTACAAATGGTACTGGGGTAAAAACATAAACGGCCTGCCCCTCTTTAATGAGGAAACCCAGGGATGTCATGACGGTCTGATTCCCGAGGGGGTAAATCTTAACCAGGGGGCGGAAGCCATAATTTCGTTTTTAATGGCCCACCAGGTGTTGAATGACGTGATGGAAGAAAAACGCCAGGTGTTAATTCCCGCGGTGTGAGGAGGAACTGTATGGGTGCTGGATTAAAATACGGGGAGGACCTGTTTTACGAAACACTGGAGAACATAAAAAAAGACCTGGTGAAAACCGGAGAAGTGGATGTGGTTATAGGCATTCCGTTTTATAATGAAGAGGAAACCCTCCCTGAAGTCGTCAGAGTTGCCAGGGAGAGTTTAAAATCGGGGAATCACAGTAAACTTATCGTATGCGCCGGAGACCCCGCCGGTGAAAAGGTTTTAAAAAGATTAAAAGAAATGGACAGCGATGTCACCGCTTTTTTAATGCCTTCCGGAGTAAACGGAAGGGGTTACAGCATCAGGGCCATATTCGAAGTGGCTCGATTTTTTGAGGCTGATGTGGTGCTCCTGGAAGCCGATTTAAAAAATGATGGAGAAAGGGGTTTAAAACCGCAGTGGATAGACAGACTGGCGCAGCCCATATTCGGCGAATACGACCTCGCCATAGCCAGGTTCAGTCGGCATCCCTTTGAGGATATTACGGGAAACTTCCTGGTATCGCCTTTGATTGAGACGCTGTACGGTATGAGGTTTTCCGACCCTTTGAGCGGAGTTTTTGCCATATCCCACGACCTGGTGGAGGATATGTGCGCCGAATTCGACCAGTTCAGGGAAAGAGCGGGAGGTTACGGGATAAACCCCTGGATTGTCACCACGGCGCTGAAATGGCAAAAGCGCATATGTGAGGTGTATCTGGGGGCCAAAATGTCGCCTGTCACCCTGGTAAAGAAAAATCTTGTATTTAAAGAAATGACCAGGGCTCTTATTGCCTGCATCAAAAAGGACGAAGATTTCTGGTTAAACAATAGTATCACTTTAAAAAGACCAGACGCGTTTGTGGGAGAAGAAAAGGATCAGCCGCTGGAGGTAATCTGCGATTACAAGGAGTTTGCACGCACATTTAAGAGGTATTATTTTCATTACAAGCACCTTTTTGAAAAACTACTGCAAGGCGATTTAATAGATGCACTGGACCGCCTGGCCGAAAGCCGGGCCGGGTATTTCAATTTTTTGCCCGGCGTCTGGGCGAGGGTGGTTTATGATATATTGCTGGCGGCAGGTTTCGAATCAGGAGTCGCGGAGGAAGACCTGCTGGAGGCCCTCAGGGCCGTGTACGACGGCATTGTGGCGGAGTTTTTAAAGCAAATGGCCGACCTTGAAAAAGCTCTGACAGCAAGCGGCGTGGATGCCGCTCCCATAATTTCGGCCAGGGCCCGGGATATTTTCGAAGATTTCGCTCACGCTTTTTTGGCATATAAATCCGAATTTTTAAGAAAATGGAAGTTGAAGGCAGATGAAGCAAGGCCGGTGCTCACTCCGCTGGATTACCTGGAATTTATACCCGGAGTTCCGATAGTATTGCCCAGAAAACTGAGGGGGGCGGGAGACAGGGAAATTTCGACAGGCGACGTTTTCAGAAGGCTTCAGAAAAAATACGAGAACGCCTTCAGGGATTTCATGCACCTTCTGGGAACGGATACCGGCGCTTCATCGGCGGAAATAGGCGATAAGTTAAAGAGCTTTATGCAACGGATGGAAAATACCATTGACAGGCTGTGCCCGGGAGACCTGCACACGGCGGAAGGCACCATGATTTTTCTCAGAGAGCTCTTTGAGATCTTCCCGCATAAAAAAGTATTTTGTGTCAAATGGGAGATCCTGAGAAAATTGCTCTATGAATTTCCGCCGGCCAATCTGTTGCTCAGACTGGGCTATAAAAACATGCGCCAGCTCCTGGACAACATGGATGTCAGGGACATCCTGACCCTGGCTCAGACTGCGGAGGACAAGGATTACTTTGACAGGATATTTTACTGGCTCAAAGACAACTTGAGGCCTGACAGTTTTGAAGAGGCGGAGCTCAAACCTTTGGTCATAAGCCAGCATAATTTTGCTGGGATAGGAGAGTTCAGGGAGATTTCCGACCTGAACCGCTTGACGGCGCGCATCGCGGTCACGAGTCTTGGCAAGGGTATGGGCGGTGATTTTCCCAAACTCAGGTATTTTACGAGGGTGGCCAAGAGCATAGTGGAAGCTGAACACTTTTCTGATCTATGGAGAATGTACGCCCGGGAGCGGAAAGAGGTGGGGCGGAAGTTTGCGAATTCCATTCTGGGGCACTACGGAAAGGCCATGTTTTCCGCCCATCACATATTTGAAAACTGGCACCAGAGGGAATTTGCGGCGAGACTGGAAATACTTTCCCGGAGGCTGGCGGAAGAAAACTTGGCGGAGGAGTCGAAGGATATAAGTTTGATGGCCAGAGGGCACGGCCTGAGCATGATATTGAAAGATGGCACCTTCATGCCGTGTTCTGCATGGAGCTGGGCCAGTTTCAGTTTCAAAGGCGGAGAAGGAATTCCCACCCCACTTTTTTTACATGTGGAAAGGGACTGGTTCAACCATGACCTGCTGGAAGAGATATATAAGGAAATGGGGTTTAATCCGGGGGAAATAATGGAGCAGGTTTTCCAGCTCATCAGTCAGGGCCGCGAGAGCAGCGATCTGACAAATGCACTTCTTGGGATTAAGCCGCCGTCGGAGAAAGTGGTGATCCAGGAACCGGAAACGTGGCCCGCGGCTGGGGAACTGAAGAGGTACAGGTTGAATCCTATTTTAAATCCCGTAAAGGAACACTGGTGGGAAAACCGCTATGTGCTGAATACCGCCGCCATCAGGATAAAGGACAGGGTTTACCTTCTCTACAGGGCTTTCGGAAAGGATGAGGTGTCAAGAATCGGCCTGGCCATTACGGATGGTTATAATGTCATTGAGAGGCTTGACAGGCCCCTGTTTGCTCCGGAAACCGAACAGGAGAAAAAGGGTTGCGAGGACCCCAGGGTCGTGCTGATCAACGATGAAATATTTATGCTTTATACCGCCTATGATGGAGTGGTGGCCCAGATAGCCGCTGCATCCATATCCATAGAAGACTTTTTGAATCGCGATTTTGACCGGTGGAAGAGGCGCGGCCTTGCATTCCCCGGCCTGTGGGATAAAGACGCACTTTTGTTTCCGGAAAAGATTGAAGGCAAATACGTGATATATCACAGGCTGGAACCGAGTATATGGATGGCTTATTCAGATGAACTGGTATTTCCGTGGCCCAGGGAAGGCCATAAGATTATAATGGGCCCCCGGGCGGGTATGATGTGGGACTCTCTGAAAATCGGAGCCGGATCCCAGCCAATCAAAACCAGGTATGGGTGGCTGTTGATATACCACGGCGTGGACCAGGAGATGGTCTACCGGCTGGGTGTCATTTTAGCCGACCTGAAGGACCCGGGCCGGCTGCTATACCGCTCCCCCAATCCTATTTTGTCCCCCGAGACCGAGTGCGAAATAGGCAAGAAAGGAGAATGCTGGGTGCCCAATGTGGTGTTCACCTGCGGAGCGGTCCCGGCCGAGGACAAAGAGGTGCTTGATGATGACGACGAGATTCTGGTTTATTACGGCGCCGCGGATACCAACATCTGCCTCGCCACGGGCAGAGTGGGAGAGCTGATTCCGGAAGAGGTCAGGAGAAGGATAAAAACAATGTGAGGTGCTGCCCGGAGAATGATTGTAACCCGGAGAATATTGTAAAAAGTGTTATTTAGACCCTGTTTCTTTGAAATTGTCAGCATTATAGGTGTTATTATAACAAACTTTTAAACCCTGGAGGTTTTCCTTCAGGGTAATTTTAATGGGCTTTTTTACATGTTGCAAAGCCGTTCAATCATGTAAATAGACCGTTTTATGAAAAAAGAGAAAAACGCCGGAAAAATTGTTTATATAAGACTGGCATAATTTTACAATGGTTTCTTTTATAGTATCGTGGTATTATTTTTATTGAATCGAGTTCGCGGCCAAGATTTAAGAAAATTATAAAATAAAAACAAAATTCTATATACGGCGGGGCGATTTTTTATTAAGCGGGGTATAGGCCGGCCTTTGATTCGGCGACTATGCCGACCTGAAATAACACATATGACATTATCTCTAGTGTTAAAAATACATATAAAAAGGTGACATATATAATATTTACAGGTGATTTTTATAAAACATAAGATAATTTTGTATAAACTTTAAAAGAGAATTTCCGTTGATTGTGCCGATAATTAATAAGGTATTTGCAAGACCTCGACAAAACAGATGCGGCTTAGTCGATCGGGAATGGGTTCTTCCATGCTAACTTCCTCTGCATTTATATTACGCGTAGACATTATTAACTCCGGTATGGAGGTCGCGCAATGCTTAATATACTTCTTATAGATCCCGACAGTGAGAGCAATTCAAAAATGTCGAAAAGAATAAGGCAGACGGGGCATCGGGTGAAAGAATGCAGCGATTTTTATGAAGCGGTTCAATTATTAAGGGAGGATAACTTTGACGCCATAATAACGAGAGTAACTTCCTCTGACTTTTACATACCGGATTGTTCACCATCACATTTCACTTACAATAAAAGCAGGTATATTGCCCATTATATCGGAGATAGTGAAAGCAATGCAAATAAAGAATTTTCTGAAGTAATTGCCGAATTATCTTTTAATTACATTAGAGAAACGAAAGACAATATTTTTTTGTGCGCCCTGGACAACAGGAGCGTCGATGTGATGATAATCGAGCCGACTGAAATTTTGCGTATAGGTCTCAGGACGATAATAGAGGATACATCTTTTTTTAATTACGCAGGCGAGGCGGAAAGGGCGTGCGATGCCGTCTCCTTGCTGCAAAAAATACACGCAGACGTAATCCTGCTTGGTGTAAACCTGCAAGATAGTAAGGAGCTGGAAGCCTGTAGGCTGATTAAAGTTCAGCATCCGTATTTGCATTTTGTAATTTTCTGCAACCATGAAGAGCAGGAGCTTGCATTTCAATATATTAGAGATTGGGCGGATGCTATTTTGCTAAAAAATTGTGATAAAACCGATTTAATATATGCCATAACCAAAGTAGTTCAAAGGGGGAAATTTATAGATCCGAAAATAGTTAATGGATTGCTGGCAAAACCAAGTAGCGAGAGCGGTAAAGATCCGCTGCACCTTTTAACGGCTCAAGAACAAAAGGTTTTTTACGGGTTGGCCTTGGGAAAAACAAACAAGGAGATAGCCAGTGAACTGTATCTGTCCCCGGCGACAGTAAGAAATTACGTCTCAAAGATTTTGCGCAAGCTTAATTTACCCAACCGGTCTGCTGTGGCATCGTATGCCATGAAAATTTTATATATTCAAAGATAATTATAAAAATGACATGGATTAAATAGCGATTGCGGTGATTGTGAAATTCGACATAATTATATAGATAATGACAAAAGTTACACAGGTGATTGCAAAAAATGTGACGAATAATGATAAAAATTGTGACAAATATGACCCCTGCAAGATTTGCATTTAATATTTTTATAGTATATATTGTACATAGAGTAGTAAAATTTACCTATATTTCCAGGTCAATAATCCTAAATACCCTAAATACTGGGTAAGGTTTCCGCCGGGTTTTATAAGGGTGGATGAAAAACATGAAATAATAATATCATAAAAATAATTAATATTTATAAATTCAACAAAAATTAAATATAAATAAAAATTTCAAATTAAGCGTCGGGTTTGATTTCTAAGCCTTTTGCTTATATTTTTAGGAGGATTTTAATGCAATTATTTTCAAAATGGAATCATGAAGATAAGACCAGAGTCATCGTCTTTGCGCTTGTGTCGGTTATTTTTTTAATTTATTTAACAGAACCGGATTCTGACATTTTGTCACCGGTTTTTTACATAATACTTATTTTTCTATCGGCTATAAGCTTTTCCACGAAGTGGAGCTGGGTTTGCCTGCCTGTGTTAATCTCCCTGTGGGGCTATGTCTACCTGAAAGAACATGCCGGAAATCTTGCTTTATACAGATTTGTGCTTTATCCGGTAGTTTTTGGGCTGGTTTATACGGCGGGCTTGCAATTTAGAACAATGCTCATAGAGTTAATCAGCAGTAGTGAATTTGTTAAAAACCAAAATAAGGAACTTGAACAGGTTTACACCGGAATGTTGAGCGCTTTAGTTAGTGCAATTGATGCAAAAGATGACTTTTTGCATAATCATTCAAAAAATGTTGCGGAAATCGCTCAAAAAATCGCTCGCGGCATGGGTTTATCCTCTTCGGAAGTAAAAGAAATATATTATTCGGCCCTTCTCCATGATATCGGGAAAATCGGTGTCAGAGAATCTACACTCAATAAAAGTTCACCTCTTACAGAAAGTGAGTGGTGTGAAATAAAAAGGCACCCGATTATAGGGGCTTTAATACTGGGCCATGTTCCGCAGTATCAGTCACTGGCAGATAATGTGCTTTACCATCACAAACATTTTAATGGCAATGGATACCCGGAAACAAGACTTAAAGGCAAAAATATACCGGTTGGGGCACGGATAATTGCAGTAGCGGATGCTTTTGACGCAATGATCTCAGATAGGGTTTACAGAAAAAAGATGACCATTTTTGAAGCGTGCCAGGAGTTAAAAAGGTGCAGCGGAACCCAATTCGATCCGGATATCGTAAAAGCTTTTATAGCGATAGTTTGCAGTGAATATCAAAAGAATTAGCGGTCCATTAAAAAACTGGGGGCATAAATGATGAATAAAAAAAACCCTGATATGATTGCTGGCTTTAATGAAATGTGCGCAGATATAAATGTCAATAGCGACAATAAAGGAGAAACATGGGTAGCGTTTGAAAAGGGGAAGTTCAAAGTAAACCACCCCAGTCAAGGCCCTTTTCCTGTTGTCGTTCCTGGTAAAAATTTACTATTTAAAGTCAATGGTGAAGAAAAGTGCGAACCTACACCTGTTAGCATGGGCGACAGGTTGGAAGTAGAAGTTATTAACGAATATCAAAAGGGTTCATGGAGTATAGAGATATCAACAGATGGGCTTGAAGCTCTGCTTTCTGTAGAACCTTCCGTTAAAATCGAAAGGTACCTGCCGGATTTTTCCCCTGCAGAACGTTTACATCTTGAGCCTCTAGAAATAAGAACTTATGAAAGTCCGCTGACGCCGGACGAACTTTTATCGGAATTGAAAAAACTTAATATTTCATATGGAATCGACTGGCCTGCTTGTGTTTCTGTCAGCAATATTAAAGAGCCGACAAAGATTATAGTAGCGAGAGGCAGACCTCCTGAGCATGGTATTGATCCCAGGATTGAAATATTATTTCCAACTGAAGAGAAAGAAGTTGTGCATTTTGAAGATGGGAAGGTTGACTTTAAAAATCGTTTTAAATTTACTTGTGTTTACCCCGGCGAGTTGCTTGTAAAAAAAACACCAGGCATTCAGGGTAAACCCGGAATCGATGTAAAGGGACAGGTTATTCTGCCGCGTGAATTTGTTGATATAGAATTGGTTTCAGGCAGCGGGACCGTCCTGAGTTCCGACGGCAACATGATCATTGCCGCGTCCCAGGGAAGGCCTGTATTACATAAATATGGCAACAGGGTAGAGGTAAAGATTTTGCCGTATCTCGAACATTTCGGCGATGTAAATATGGAAAGTGGTAATATACATTTTTCAGGCGATATCTTGATATCGGGCGATGTTAAAGACGGCTTTTCTGTAATAGGGGCGGGCAAAGTTAAAATAGGCGGTATTGTGTCGCATGCCACTGTGAAAGCGGAAGATTCTATTACAATTAATGGCAATGTGATTTCTTCAACCATAGTGGCGGGCAATGAGGCGTCAAATACCAATCTGCTGCGTTTAATCAAAAAATTGAAAGACCAATTACAAAAACTGGTTTCAATAATTAACCAGCTCATAAACGTTGCGCCTGAAGAATATAAATATTCTCTGGGTTCTTTGGTTAAAATTGTAATAGACAGCAAAGTGCCGGAAATATCTCGCGATGTTGAGAGCTTCAGTTCCGAAGTGTCAAAAATGCCGGATATTTTGAGGCCGACGGGATTGACCCAATTTGCGGAAAAACTGGAAAATATGCTTGTTAAAGCGCCTTTATCGGTTAAGAATATATTAGAGCTGGAGAATCTTATTAAAGATGTTTTTAAATGGTACCAATTCTTCAATACGAGTCAGAAAAGTAAAAGTGACATAAGAATGAAATATGCGCTTAATTCAAATTTGGTGGCTACGGGAAATGTATACGTAACCGGCCATGGGTGCTATAATACAATGATTAACGCAGGCGGAAGAGTTGATATTTATGGTGTTTTTCGAGGCGGTGAGATATATGCTCGCGGTGACATATACATAAAAGAGTTAGGGTCGGAAGTTGGGGTAAATACCAGGGTGTATACCGAAATGAATTCTAAGGTGGTGATCGAAAAAGCGTATTACAACACCATTGTCCAGATAGATAAGTACAGTTATAAGTTCGATAACATATCAGAGGGCATAAATTTGGATATAGAAAAATTAAAAAAGTCATGATGGTGATTTGAGCAGATGATGCGTGCTTTAAATACTGCGTGTAAATCAAAACGTGATGCCCAAAATATGAGAGGTTGTTTTTTTTAGGATTTTGTAATAAAATAATTACACATAAAATAAATTGAATATGCACTGTTGAAAGTCTTCAGGGCAAGGTGAGAAGGCGAAAGCCTTCAATTCCTGACCGGCGGTAAAAAGCTTAAGCTTTGAGCCCGCGAGCCGAAAGGCGGATCCGGTGAAATTCCGGGGCCGACAGTATAGTCTGGACGGGAGAAGACTGTTTTAACTGTAATGTGCAATGACCGTTACCGCCCTGAAGATTTTTCTTCAGGGCTTTTATAATGCCCTTAGGATGTATAAGTTTGGAGGATGATAGATGGAAAGGGACGAATTTTTTATGCATAGGGCACTTAAGCTTGCGGAAAAAGGAAGGGGGTATACCAGTCCCAATCCCATGGTCGGTGCAGTGCTGGTTAAAGATGGAGAAATAGTCGGAGAGGGTTTTCATAAAAAAGCCGGTGAACCCCATGCGGAAATACTGGCCTTAAAACAGGCCGGAGAGAGGGCACAGGGTGCCGAACTTTACGTTACTCTGGAACCGTGCAGCCATTACGGCAGGACGCCGCCATGTGCCGAAGCTATTGTAGAAGCTGGAATTAAGCGGGTGATAGCAGCCATGCAGGACCCCAACCCCATGGTGGCCGGGCGGGGTATAAAAAGGTTAAGGGAGGCCGGTGTAGAGGTAACGCTTGGAGTAATGGAAGAAGAAGCCAGAAAATTAAATGAGGTCTTTGTTAAATACATCACTTCTAAAAGACCGTTTGTGATAGGGAAGATAGCCCAGTCGTTAGACGGTAAAATAGCTTTAGCTGCGGGCAAGTCCAGGTGGATTACGGGAGAGCCCGCTCGAATAAGGGTGCATGAACTTCGGAGCTGGTATGATGCGGTTATGGTAGGTATCGGGACGGTGCTGGCGGATGACCCGCTTTTAACCTGCCGTTTGCCGGGCGAAAATAAAAATCCGGTGAGAATAGTGGTGGATTCTGCTGCAAAAATACCCCTTGATGCCCGGATGTTAAAATGCGGCGGCAGGGTAATTCTTGCTGTGACGGAAATGGCGGATAGGGACAAAATACGGGTTTTGAAAGAAAACGGAGTGGATGTGATAGAGACCCGGTCTGAAGATGGCAAAGTTAACCTGGCGCAACTTTTTGAGATTCTTGGGAATATGGGTATAACCGGAATTCTGGTGGAGGGCGGGTCGGGGCTTCTGTCTTCCATTGTAAGGCAAAATCTTATGGACAAACTGTTGATATTTTTGGCGCCTTTGCTGATAGGGGGAGACGGATTGAGTTCGATAGGCAGGCTAACAATCGATGATTTAAAAGAGGTTCCAAGATTTGAAATTAAATCTATCGAGCAAGTAGGCCAAGATCTCATGTTGGAAGCATACCCGATCTGACCTTTGATTAAAGTTAAGGTGATGGTCGGAGCCGTTTTAATTCGCGATAAATTAATGAATTTTTTTATACTTTTTTTATAGGGAGATGTAAATGTGTTTACGGGAATCGTTGAAGAAATGGGAGTTGTTTCTCAAATTACAAAAACGCCATCGGGAGCTGAAATAACAATTTCCTGCAAAAAGGTCCTGGAAGATTTAAAGTTGGGTGACAGCGTAGCGGTAAACGGTGTTTGCCTTACCGCAAGAGATGTGAGGAATAGTGCATTCGTCGCCGATGTAATGCCTGAAACTCTAAAAAGCACCAACCTGGGAGAACTTTCCCGGGGCGATTATGTGAATTTGGAGAGGGCTCTAAAATTCGATGGGCGCTTCGGCGGCCATATGATTTCGGGGCATGTTGACGGAAGAGGGAGAATTCTCAAAACCTATCCTGAAGGCAATGCGGTGGTTTTCCAGATAGGCGTGCCATCGGAGTTAATGAAAGACATGGTTCCCAAAGGCTCCATTGCCGTAGACGGCATAAGTCTGACGGTTCAGGCTGTGGGAAATCAAAGCTTCACGGTTTCTATAATTCCCCATACGCTGGCGTCTACAGTTTTGCGGCATAAACGCCCCGGCGATACGGTAAACATCGAGACAGACATTATTGGAAAGTATGTGAAGAAATTTTTAACGGAGAGTAAAACTGCTTATAATTTTGCTGCGGAGGCAGCCGACAAAAGTCTGACAGCAGAGATTTTAAGGTCGTACGGATTCTGAATTTGCGATTTTTCCGCCAAAACCCTTATATAATCCACTATCATAATGATCAATAAAAAATTCTTATCGTGAGGGAGAATTATATTATGTCTGAAAAATTTAATTTTAATACAATTGAAGAAGCTGTTGAAGAAATTAAGCAGGGTAAGATGATCATTGTTGTGGACGATGAGGACAGAGAAAACGAGGGAGATCTGCTAATGGCTGCCGAAAAAGTGACTCCTGAAGCTATCAGCTTTATGGCCACCTACGGCCGCGGGCTCATCTGTGTCCCTATAACGGAAGAAAGGGCAAAAGAACTTAACTTATCGCTGATGGTCAGCCAGGGTAGCGATCAGTTGGGAACAGCCTTTACCATTACGGTTGACCATATAAGTAATTCCACGGGAATATCGGCTTATGACCGGGCTTCTACCATAAAAGCCCTGTTAGCCCCCTCCACACGACCTGAAGACCTCCGGCGGCCGGGCCATATTTTCCCTCTTATAGCCAGAAAGGGCGGGGTTCTGCGAAGGGCAGGTCATACCGAAGCTGCAGTGGATCTTGCCCGATTGGCCGGCTTTTATCCCGCAGGAGTCATATGCGAGATCATGAAAGACGATGGGACCATGGCAAGATTGCCGGACCTTGTCAGGTTTTCCAGAGAACACAATTTGAAAATCATCACAATTGAGGAACTCATAAGATATAGAAAAACCAGAGAAAAACTGGTGGAAAGAATAGCCGAGACGCAGCTTCCTACCGACTTCGGGGAATTTAAACTTTTATGCTATAAAGACGTCATTACCGGCGAAACCCACCTGGCGCTGACAAAAGGGGAAATAAATCCTCATGACGTACCGCTTGTAAGGGTGCACTCCGAATGCCTTACCGGAGATGTATTTTTTTCCCAGAGGTGTGACTGCGGGCCCCAGTTGAGGGAAGCCATGAAAATCATTCAGAAAGAAGGGAAGGGTGTAATTTTATACATGCGACAGGAAGGCCGCGGAATAGGCCTCGCCAACAAGATAAGGGCTTATGCTCTCCAGGATGCGGGATTCGACACGGTAGAGGCGAACCTGAAATTAGGATTTCCGCCGGATCTTCGGGATTACGGCATTGGAGCGCAGATATTAAAAGACCTGGGTATAGAAAAAATGCGCCTTTTAACCAATAATCCAAAAAAAATTGTGGGTCTTTCAGGATACGGCCTTGAAATAACAGAGCGAATCCCGCTTAAAATCACCCCTTCAAAAAATAATATAAGATATCTAAAAACCAAGAGGGAAAAACTTGGTCACCTGTTATAATTGTATCTGGTTTTCACCCTTTATAAAATTTTAATATTAAAAAATTTAACAGGGAGGATTTTTATGCCCAAAATAATAGAGGCCAAACTGTCTGCCGAAAACCTGAAATTCGGTATCGTAGTCAGCCGCTTTAATGAATTTATTACAGAAAAATTGTTAGAAGGAGCGCTGGACTGCCTTGTGCGACACGGTGCCGGAGAAGAGGATATTGAAGTGGTGCGGGTGCCGGGGAGTTTCGAAATTCCGCTTGCTGCAAAACTGCTGGCTGAAAGCGGGCGCTTTGATGCGGTAATATGCCTGGGCGCCGTTATCCGCGGTGCCACACCCCATTTCGACTATGTGGCGTCCGAAGTTTCCAAAGGGATAGCATTGGTGGCACTGGAGTCAAAAGTACCCGCCATATTCGGCGTTCTTACCACCGATACCATAGAACAGGCGGTAGAAAGGGCCGGTACCAAGGCGGGCAATAAAGGCTGGGATGCGGCACTGACGGCCATTGAAATGGCCAATCTAAAAAAGTTATTGTAATTCCATCCCGAACCATCTGATTGCACATAATTTGAGGACGGCTTCATCAGGCCGTCCTCAATGGTTTAAGATGGGAAGTAACTAATTTTTTGAGAATACTGCTCCATTAAACCCGGACAAATACCATAGTTCACTCAGAACAACCTGAAGATGGATAAAAGATGTTGAGAAAAAAAGGTTTATGATGATATACTTAAAAAAGCCGGCGATCTTTGATTAATTCTATATTTTATTAGTGTTTTATGAAGGATTTTTGAGATTGACGTCGAAGATAAAAAATAGGCCAACTACATAATGCGGAGTGATTTCAAGTGATTGAGATGTACGGAGTCTCCAAGGTTTATCCGGGCGGTCTTGTAGCCCTTTCAGATATAAATTTAAAGATTTCCAAAGGTGAGTTTGTCTTTATCGTCGGCCCCAGCGGCGCTGGAAAGTCCACTTTTATAAAGCTGTTGTTCAGAGAAGAATTGCCCACCAAAGGCCAGATATTTTTTAACGGAAAAAATGTGACAAGGTTAAAACCCGGGGAAATACCCTATCTCCGGAGGAAAATGGGTATCGTTTTTCAGGATTTTAGGCTTTTGCCCGAAAAAACCGTTTACGAAAATGTGGCTTTTGCCATGGAAGTGGTGGAAGCGTCCGGCAGAGAAATAAGGAAGAGGGTTCCGGAAGTGCTGGAAAGGGTAGGCCTTGCCTACAAGACGAAGGCCAGGCCCGCAGAACTGTCCGGGGGGGAGCAGCAAAGGGTGGCCCTTGCCCGGGCGCTGGTCAATAACCCGGATGTCATTATTGCCGACGAGCCCACTGGAA
This sequence comes from Thermorhabdus hydrogeniformans, assembly GCF_049310025.1. Taxonomy (NCBI): domain Bacteria; kingdom Bacillati; phylum Bacillota; class Clostridia; order Thermosediminibacterales; family Tepidanaerobacteraceae; genus Thermorhabdus; species Thermorhabdus hydrogeniformans. Next base: position 18,397 of record NZ_JBJYKD010000019.1, read on the forward strand.
ATCTTGACCCCGACACTTCATGGGATATCATGAAACTTTTGAGTGATATAAATAAAAGAGGCACCACGGTGGTTGTGGCCACCCATGCAAAAGAACTGGTAAACGCCATGAGAAAACGGGTCTTACAACTGGATAAAGGCAGTCTGGTAAGAGACGAAGAAAGAGGGGTCTACAGTAATGAAGCTTAGAACTTTTAATCACTTTTTCAGAGAAGCCTTTATCAGTCTTGTAAGGAACAGGTGGATGAGCCTTGCTTCCATAGGTTCGGTGGCCTCCGCCCTCATCATTCTGGGGTCTTTTTTGCTCCTTTCCGTCAATTTCGACCACATTCTGAAAGACGTCGAGTCTCAGGTCGAAATTACCGCATATTTGAAGGACTCGGTAGACCAAGCCGGCATCTCTCGACTGAACACTCGAATAGGCGCGCTTGAGGGCATTAAGGAAATTAAATTTGTCTCAAAGGAACAGGCGCTGGAAGAATTCAAGGAGCAGGTGGGAAGAGACCTGCTGGAAGGCATAGAAAATCCCCTTCCAAATTCTTTCAGGATAAAAGTGGCCAACCCCCGGGAGGTGGCCCGGGTTGCCGCGGAAATTGAAAAGCTGCCTGGGATCGAGGAGGTAAAATACGGCAAAGGCGTGGTGGAGAAGCTCTTTAAAATCATATACTGGGTGAGGCTGCTGGGTGCGGTTATAATGGCGGTCTTTGCCGCCGTGTCGGTCTTTATAATATCAAACACCATAAGGCTGACGGTCTTCGCCAGGCGCAGGGAAATAAACATAATGAAATACATCGGCGCCACCGATTGGTTTGTGCGCTGGCCCTTCCTCATTGAAGGGATGTTCCTGGGGCTGGTGGGTTCGTCCATCGCGGTGGGCATCCTGGCGGCTGGCTACAATTACATTTACAACGTTGTCAAACTAAACGTCCCCATGATTTCGCTTATACCCATCGAGAGGTTTTACTATTATTCCCTCGGATTTTTGCTCATAGGCATGCTCATAGGGGCTTTTGGGAGCAGCTTTTCCATTAAGCGTTTTTTACACGTATGACCGGCGTACTTCAAGACGCACGAGAGAAAGGCTACCGTGTAGTGGCGGAGTATTCGGATGTGGCTTCGGGTTTAAACCCAAAGCGCCGGGGTCTGGAGCGTATGCTGAAAGCGGCCGAGAGGGGCGAGTTCAAGAAATTGCTCATCGAATACCCCGACCGGCTGGCGCACTTCGGGTTATTTGGAACGCCATCTTAAGTACTGCGGTGTGGAAATAGAAATCACTTCGCAGAAAGAGCCTGAAGACGCACATACGGAATTGGTCCAGGATTTGCTGGCTGTAGTGACTTCTTTTTCAGCCCGGCTGTATGGTGCGAGGGGTGGCAGAAAAACCCGGCAGGGCTTTCGGGAGCTGATAAGGGATGCCGAAGAAACAGAAAAAGGACAAATTTAGCATGACGGTTTGCGGGGAGTTCTTTCCGGAGATTTCCCCAGCCTTCCGGTCTTCTAAGTGGAGCCGGGGAGAGGAAGACCCTCTTGTGACAGAGATGCGCCTCTTTTGTGCCTGCATGCGGTGGGCATTCAACCGACTTCTGGAAGGTACTTCCCGTGATGAGATCAAAAAACTTGGCCAGAAGCTCTTCGGACTCAACTCCCGGTATGCGGACGACGCCAGGCTTAAGACACAGGCCGTGCTGGACTCCCAAAAAGAGTTACTGGAGTTGGAGATTGAGGAGACGGAAAAGAAGCTGAGCCAGGCGAGGAAGAAGCTCGGCGCAGCCATGAGGAAGCTGGTGAAAGCAGAGAGGAAAGGCGATGCCCCGGACATTGTTGAAAAACTCCGCCTGGTAGTCAAGGGACGGAACAACCGGGTAGCATCTTTAGAGAAGAAGCTGATCGAACTGGAGGTTCACCGGGAAAACGGGACCGTACCCAAGGTGGTGTTTGGCGGGAGAAAACTCTGGAAAAGGGTCTGCAAAGGCCGGGCCACGCGGGAGGAGTGGCGGGCCGCTCGCAAAAACCGCCTCTACTCCCGGGGAGACGAAACTAAAGGTGGTAACCCCAACATTAAGGTATCTTTTGACGGGCAAGAGTTCCGCTTGGCTGTCTCCATATCCCACATTTCCGAACAGACAGGCACGGATAAACTTGGCCGCCCGAAGATGAGCCGTGCCCCCAGGGTAGAGGGCAGGTTGTGGCTGCCGGAGAAGTACCGGCACTTGGTGCGGATGTGGCTGGCTGTGAAGCTACCCTACACAGGAGAGCTCATACGCACCCTGGAGGGCCGCTATATAGTGCATCTGACGTTCGACCTTGGTGGGGTGCGGGAGCCCGACTTCGCTAAAGGTTGTTTAGCCTTGGACACCAATCCTGATGGAGTGGCCCTGTGCAATGTAAACGCTTCAGGCCAGCCGGAGCCGTGGCCGGAAAGTTTTAATATCCCTTACCCCGGCAACCTGGGCAAGTATGAGGGAGAATCCCAGGTTATTACTTACCCGAATGGTTTTCTGTACATCAGAGTACCTGATCTGGCTTACGCTTCCGGCTTCCGTCGGAACTATCTGATAGGCGTCTTAGCCAAAGTGGTGGTAGACATAGCCCTCTTTTTAGGCAAACCCATTGCCTTGGAGGATCTGGATTTTGCCAAAGACAGGCTGGACACCAATAAGAAGTTCAACCGTATGGCTTCCAACTTTCCCTTTGCCAAAATGGTGGAGGCGGTGTGCAGGAGGGCTACCAAGGAAGGAGTGCCTTTTAAGCCTATTCCTGCCCGGCACACGTCTAACATTGGCTATTGGAAGTATAGGAGAAGTTATGCTGTTCCGGTGCATTGCGCTGCGGCACTGGTTATAGGCCGTCGGGCGATGGGCTTTAAAGAACGGGTAACGAAAGAAATAAAGCAAGTGTTAGCCCAAATCAAGCAAAACCTGACTCGAAAGGTTAATCCTGATATACCGGGGGAAGGAAAAGGGATGACCCGTGGGGTCAGGGCCTGCTTGAGGCGGTTGGAGGGGAAGCTCCTGCTGCACAACGGGCTTGTCTCGCGGCAGCAGGAAGCGTATTACTTCGTCTGGCATGACCTCAAAAAGCTCGTCCTGTCCTTATGGTGACCCCGTTTAGCCGGTGTCGGACAAACCGGTAGGCGTCCTAACAGGACGCGGGAGGCGGGATTGGTTCCCTACCGGGAGGTCAGCACAATCTGGTGGAAGCTTAGACTTTCCCGTGCAAGTGGTTCATACCGGTTGTGTCCTACCGGTGCAGTACTCCCGTCCGGGTGGGACTCCCGGGCCGAGGCCCCCTGTCGCCCTGCCCCTCGGAGGGCAAATCAAATATCCGGAAGGAGGCGAAAACCTGGTCCGGGGGCCGACTTGGCTGAAGATAAAAACAGTCAAGTTTTTTGAACCAGGAGGCAATTGTCGCAGGGTAAACTAAAAATACTCACAGTAATGCTTCTGGCGGTGTTCGCATACGCCGTCGCTTTACCTGCTTCTGCCACCGACCTGCAGGAATTGAAGAACAAGCAGAACATCATCCAGAAACAGCTCTCAAACATAAGAAATAACATTAAAAAGGTGAACAACCAGAAGAAAGACGTCTTGTCGGAACTTGCCGTCATCGAACAGGAACTGAATAAAGCCCAGCAGGAGCTGAAGGCTACAGAAATAAAATTAGAGGAGACCCGGCAAAAACTGGTAAAGACCCAGCGGGAATTGAAAGCGGCTGAGGATCAGGTCGCCGAGCAGCAGGATAATCTCAACACCCGGATAAGGGCCCTTTACATGACGGGACCGGTTGATTACATAGAAGTGCTCCTCTCGGCTTCCAGCTTTCCCGATTTCCTGACGAGGCTGGACATGGTCAAGAGGATTATTGACAGTGATAAAAACCTGCTTGCGGAATTCAGGGCGAAGAAAGAAATGGTGGCCCAAAAGAAGGCGGAACTGGAGGAACAGAAAAATCAAATTGCCCAGCATTACAGAAAAATTAGCATAACAAGAGCCACCATAGCCTCGCGCCAGAGCGACAGGCAAAAGCTTCTGGCGGAACTGGAGGAGCAAAAGCGGGAATACGAACGCCAGGAGGACCAGCTCCAGGAAGACGCCCGGCGTTTGGCTAAAATGATCCAGCAAATGCAGGCAAAAAGCAAAAGGGCATATATTGGCACGGGAGAATTTCGCTGGCCGGTGCCCGCATCCACCCAGGTTACATCCGATTTCGGTTGGAGGGTGCACCCCATTTTTAAGGTAAGAAGATTTCACGAGGGTATTGATATTGCGGCGCCGACGGGTTCCGATGTAGTGGCGGCCGACGACGGTGTGGTGATATACACGGGCTGGTACGGCGGATACGGCAATACCGTCATTATAGACCACGGAGGCCAGCTGTCTACACGCTATTCCCACCTTTCGAAAATTCTGGTGAAAGAAGGGGAAAAGGTTAAAAAAGGAGACAGGATCGGCCTTGTGGGCAGCACAGGCTGGTCTACGGGGCCCCACCTGGATTTCGGGGTAATAAAGAATGGCCAGCATGTAAACCCTTGGAATTGGTTAAAATAAGTGATATAATTTAAAAGAAATTACTTGATAGGTGGTAGAGCAGATGCTGGCAAGCAGGGCGAAAAGCGCAATAAAAGTAGCGGTACTGTGTATGGCGGTATCGCTGCTTTCGTTTATTCTGGGGGCGAAAATAGGCTATAAGCCCCTTTATGTTTTTAACAAAGCGGAAAAAAACGCAACTATTACCCAAGATGACATAGAAAATTTTCGTCGCCTCAGACCGCTGCTCGACGTGATGAAAATGATTGAGAACAGGTACGTTAAGGAAGTCGATACCGCCGCGCTGGTGCAAGGCGCCGTTAAAGGCATGGTGCAATCCCTGGGGGACCCATACAGCGTCTTTATGGGGCCCGACGAATTTCAGGATTTCCTGATTTCGGTGAAGGGTTCCTTTGAAGGTGTCGGCATATCTTTGGGTGTTGATAAAAAAACCGGAGCCATCATGGTCGTTTCCCCCATAGAAGGCACTCCGGCTCAAAAGGCCGGCATTCTCCCGAAGGACAGGATAGTCCGGGTAAACGACACTGACCTGAGGGGCAAGAGCGTTGACGAAGCCGTAAAGCTGCTCAGAGGCAAGAAAGGCACCAGGGTCACGGTGTACATCGAAAGGCCCGGATTTAAAGACCTGCTCAAATTTGAACTGGTCAGGGACAGCATCCGCATGAAGACCGTAAAAGAGGAGATGCTGGGACAAAACATTGGATATGTCAGGATAACTTCTTTTGATTCCTACACCGCAGACGAGTTCAGGGAGGCGCTGGCGTCTTTAAAGAAACGGGGCGTTAAAGGCATGATACTGGATTTGCGCAATAACCCGGGCGGTTCCCTTTACGAGTCGGTAAAGGTGGCCGACATGATCCTTGGCAAAGGCCTGGTTGTATACACTGAAGACAGGTATAATAACAGGCTGGAGGAATACTATTCCGATGAGCAAAGATTGACCATCCCCCTGGTGGTTCTTGTAAACGAAAACAGTGCCAGTGCGTCGGAGATAGTGGCGGGAGCCATTCAGGATTTTAAGGCGGGTGTACTTGTGGGCACCAGGACTTTCGGCAAGGGTTCGGTCCAGGAACTGCAACCCCTTGAAGACGGTTCCGGATTGAAGCTAACCATCGCCAGATACTATATACCCAGCGGGAGGAGCATAGACGGCGTGGGAATTGAGCCAAATGTGAAGGTGGAGCTGGATAAGGGGGAAAACCCGTTCGCAGTGCCCAGAGATAAGGACAACCAGCTTAATAAAGCCATTGAACTGATAAAATCATGGATTATGGCGGGAAAGTAGAGGGGGATTTCATGTTTCCTCTTGGGAAAATCATCTTATTGCTCCTGCAGGGCTTGCCCCAGGCCGTACTCAGTCCGTTTTTCTGGCTTGTCATCCTGATCGCGTGGACGCAGTACAAAAGGACGGCGGAACTGGAGCTCAAGATGTTTGGAGCCATGAAGGTAAAACCCCGGGAGAAAGTGATATATGCCGTATTGTATGGAACCCTCGGGGGCCTTGCAGGCAGCCTGGTGGTCATATTAGTGGGCATAAGCATATCCGGGACCGGACTAGCATATGTGTGGCCGCTGGCACTGCTTTTGATGCTGGTTCATCCCCGATTCATCTGTTTTTCCTATGCGGGGGGGCTTGTTTCCCTTTTTTCGCTCCTCACCGGTTTTCCCAGAATAGATGTGGCCGGGTTGATGGCGCTTGTCGCGGCTCTTCACCTGGTGGAAAGCTTTTTAATTTTTTTTGCGGGTTACATCAATGCCTCCCCGGTTTTTATCAAAGATGACCGCTGTGGTATTGCAGGGGGGTTCTCTCTTCAGGAATTCTGGCCTGTTCCGATTATGCTTTTAACGGTAGTCATAAGCCAGGCACCGGTGGGAGACATGATTCAAATGCCCGACTGGTGGCCTCTCATAAAGCCGCCTTCCGGCATTCTCGAAAATCCTCGAGCGGTATTTTTAATGATCCCTGTGGTGGCGGCCCTGGGGTATGGCGACATAGCTCTAACCAGAACACCAAGGGCCAGGTGCAGGGCGTCGGCCGTACATTTGCTGGCGTTTAGCGGGATACTGCTGGCCCTATCGGTGTTGGCTTCGCGAAACACCGTTTTTGCCTATACGGCTGCGGTCTTCGGACCCGCCGCCCATGAACTGCTCATCATAACCGGTAAAAGAACGGAAAGGCGGAATCCGCCGCTTTTTGCGCCGCCTCCCGAGGGAGTGCGGGTCCTGGATGTGGTAAAAGGCTCGCCGGCGGAAAAAATCGGAATTGGTCCCGGGGATGTCATTCTTTCCGTCAACGGCCAGCCGGTAAACAGCCCGGAGGACATGAGAAGTATTATGTCCTTGTATCCCACTTATGTGTGGATGACCGTAAAAAGCCGTTTCGGTGAAACAAAAAACCCCGAGATCAACGCATATCCCGGAGGAATAAATTCCATAGGAGCCATACTGGTTCCCAAAAACGGCCAAGGAATTTATGTGGTAACGGAAGAAGCGGGAGTGTTTCCCCTGCTCAGGCGTTTTTTCAGAAAATAGCGGCCCTTTCCGCTCGAAGGGCAGATTTTTCATCCATACTTCCATATTTCCACGCCGTCATTCTTTTAAACGCGTTTATTGCCGCCGTGCAATAGATGTGCCAGCATTTCATCAGCGGGGTCGATCACGGGGATATTCGTTCTCTCCTGCAGCACTTGTTTCAGGTAGGGGAGATGGGTGCACCCGAGCACCAGCCCATCTACTTCAAGGCTGCGGGGGAGAAGTCCCGCCAGCTCGTATTTTTCAATGATGAATTCCGGTGGTTCCAGATTCTCAATGGCGATTACCACCGGGAGCATGGAAATCCCCAGGATTTGTACGGCCGGGTTCCGCTCGTAAAAGATTTTTTCTATTCCCGCCAGGCACTGGCCGTTGGCCGCCCACAGCATCAACCTTTTGTACCTTGAAGCCAGGCTGCGGTATATGTCCAGCGGAGTGACCACAGAAGTGCCCGGATGGGATCGCTTTACGAGTTCAAGGTCTATTGCGGCGGCCAGAGAATTGCAGTATATCATCACCTTGTTTATGCCCTGCTTTTCAAGGTCATCGATGATAGAGATAACTTTTTGAACAAGAGCGTCGGGGTGCAGAAACTGCAGCAGATTCTGCTCTTCGGGTCCCGATGCGGTGGGAACACCCACCGCTGCGAGGCCCTTTTTTTGTATAAAATCAACTCCCATCCTGGTGTCCACAGGCGTGCCGGCAATTACGCCGATGGTTTTATCGGATTTTGACAACATCATCACACCTCTTCATTTAAAAGGCCGGCACCACTGAACCTTTATACTTTTCTTCGATGAATTTTTTAACTTCAGGAGAATTCAAAGCCTCAGCCAGTTTTTTAAGCTCGGGTCTTGATTCGTCGCCTTTGCGAACCGCCAGTATGTTGACATAGGGGGAATCCGCCGATTCGATGAAGAGAGCATCTTTGGTGGGCACAAGTTTTGCCTCAAGGGCGTAGTTGGTATTGATTACCGCCGCATCCACGTCCTGCAGTACCCTCGGCAGAGTGGCGGCCTCCAGTTCTGATATTTTAACGTTTTTGGGGTTTTCGGCGATATCCCCCACGGTGGCTTTAATGCCGGTGCCTTCCTTTAATTTTATAACTCCGGCCGATTGCAGGAGCAACAGAGCTCTTCCACCGTTGGTGGCGTCGTTGGGTATGGCGATGGTGGCTCCCTCTTTCAGTTCACTGAGGTTTTTAATCTTTTTGGAATAAATTCCCATAGGTTCGATATGGACTTTAGCGATATAAGTCAGGTCAAGATTGTGTTCTTTTGAGAAGTCTTCAAGATACGGAATATGCTGGAAATAATTAGCATCCAGTTCTTTCTCGGCCAGTTTGAGGTTGGGTTGCACATAATCCGTAAATTCTACAATATCCAGCTTGATTCCTTCTTTTTCGAGGATGGGTTTTACGACATTTAATATTTCGGCATGGGGTACCGGTGAAGCCCCTACTTTAATGGTTACGACCTTTGAGCCGCCGGAATTTTGGCTCTGAGATTGTTCGCCGGAGCTGGCTCCCTGCTTTGCGCCGCACCCTGCCACAAGAGCGGCGATAAGACCCAGTACCAAAACCAGAGTTAAAATCTTTCTCACATAAATCTCCTCCTCGTTTTAAACTAAAAGTTGATTTTGGTGTAGAGAATCAGTCTGCTGCCCGAGATGGCCAAAAGCACCCCTGAATCAAAGGGTCTTTTACACATAAGATGTTAAATTACCGGTTTTTTGAAAGCCGGCTTACAAAGAAATCACCTATCATCTGGGTCAGCTGCACCATGACCACCAGGATTACCACGGTATACAGCATGATGTCAAGCATAAAGCGCTGATACCCGTATCTCACAGCCAGATCTCCCAGTCCACCACCTCCTATGACGCCTGCCATGGCGGAATATCCCACCAGATTTATGGTGGTTATGGTAATCCCCGCGGCTATTGAAGGCAGTGCCTCGGGGATCAGCACCCTGGTTATGATCTGAAAAGGCGAAGCTCCCATGGCCTGGGCCGCTTCTATGACGCCGCGGTTTACTTCCCTCAATGCCGTTTCGGTGAGCCTGCCCATAAAGGGAATGGCCGCCACCGAAAGGGGGACGATGGCTGCTGTAGTTCCTATCGCCTTTCCCACCAGAAGGCGCGTGAAAGGTATGAGGACTATTAACAGGATTATAAAGGGCACGGAACGAAATATGTTTACGATGGTGCCAAGTATTTTATTTAAAAGAATATTCTGCAGTATCTGGCCCCTGTCGGTCACCATCAGCAGTATGCCCAGAGGTATGCCAAAGACCGTTGCAATTAAAACCGACACCGCCACCATATAAATGGTCTGCCATGTGGAAACCAGCAGCAGGTTTAATGTTTCAGACATTTTCAATCACCTCCACATTGAGCCCCAGCCCTTTAAGGTATTCAAAAGCCTCGGCGGTCCCGCCGTTCTTTCCCCTCAGTTCTACCACAAGAGTGCCGTAGGGGGTGTCCTGGATGTGGTCGATGTTGCCATACAGTATGTTGACGTCCACATCAAATTTTCTTACGATGCTGGATATGACGGGCTGGGCGGTAATCTCGCCGAAAAAGCCGATTTTGACGATTTTCCCTTCCAGGTGCCCGTGGTCGAGGTTCCTTATCCTGTCTTTTAGCTCTTCGGGAAGTTCCGATAGAGTTATGGATTTCAAAAAATTGCGGGCGGTTTCAGTCCTGGGGTTTGAAAATACTTCCAGGAGGGGCCCCTGTTCCACCACGCGGCTTTTCTCGATGACCGCCACCGTGCGGCAGATCTGCTTGATGACGTTCATCTCGTGAGTTATCAGCACTATGGTGATTCCCAGTTGCTTGTTGATGTCCCTCAGAAGGCTCAAAATGGACAGAGTCGTCTGTGGGTCCAGGGCCGAAGTGGCCTCGTCGCACAACAGGACCTTTGGATCGTTGGCCAGGGCCCTGGCAATACCCACCCTCTGCTTCTGGCCGCCCGAAAGCTGAGAGGGATAGCTGTCGGCCTTGTCGGAAAGTCCCACAAGGTCTAAAAGATTTTCCACTTTTTCATTGATTGTCTTTCTGTCCAGACCCGCAATCTCCAGGGGAAATGCGACATTGCCCCTGACGGTCCTGGAAGAAAGCAGGTTAAAATGCTGAAATATCATGCCTATTTTTTTTCGCATTTCCTTTAGTTCATTGGGAGTAAGGGTGGTCATTTCAACACCGTCTATCTCTATGGAGCCGGAGGTGGGCTTTTCAAGCATGTTGATGCAGCGGAGAAGGGTGCTTTTCCCGGCGCCGCTGAGGCCGATGACACCGAAAATATCGCCCTTTTTTATATCCAGGTTAACGCCGTCCAGCGCCTTGATATCCCCCGAATCCGAATGATATATCTTCGTGAGATTTCTGATGTGGATCACCGAAGACCCTCCTTTTGCCAAAATAAAAATAAAAAAACCCCTTCTGACAACACGAAGAGGCTTTCAAGAATCCTCTCATCTGTCAGAACACAGCGTTCTGCAGGAATTAGCACCGCTGCAGCCGCGGCTTTCGTCGACCGCCGGCTGCCGGTTGCCGGGCGTCATCGGGCCAGTCCCTCAGCCTGCTCTTGATAAGAGTTCTTCCGCATATTCACTTTGGTTGCTTAAAATATTAGCATGGTTTTTTTTGTTTGTCAATAGGCAGATCAATACACAACCGGGGTTTAAATAGATCCGGGTATGGTGTATAATATTACCATAAAGCTTTAGATATTTGCACCGCTTTTAGTTGGAGGAAAGTTGAGATGAAGTATAAGGACGACTTGAAAAAAGTACTGGACAGAATCGACGGAAAGGGATATAAAGCTTACAAGGAGATACAGGGCGAATACGACTTCGGATACTTTAACCTGTATATCGACCACGTCCAGGGGGATCCTTTTGCCGCTCCATCCAGGATAAGAGTAAGGGTGGATATGAAAACCGCAGGCATCGACGAGCGGCTGTATAAGACACCGGCAAGGACCACGGCGCTGGAGGATTTCCTGGCAAGGGAAGCGGCGGATTTCATCCGGACGCTGCCGCGGGTGAGCGGCACCGGCAAAAGCGGGGAGATTTATATAGACAGGGGCAACCAGGAGATTTTAAAGCGGACCGCGGTAATTGTGAAAAAAGACTACGTGGAGGCCAGGCTGAGCGTGGGTTTACCCGCCTTTGGCCGGCGCATTAACGGGAGGGGAGCGGCTGCGCTGTTGTTGGAGTACCTGCCTCAAATAGTAGACAGGGCCCTTTTATTTAAAAGCATAGATGGAAAAACGGCGGGAAAGTGGGTGGAACTCTTCGAAGACCAGGAATATCTCAGGGAAAGACTCAAGAAAAGCGGCCTTGTGGCCTTTGTGGCCGACGGCTCAATTTTGCCCAGGGAAAGCGGCATAAGCGACAGGCCCATGAGGGGCGGTAAGGTGGTGCCCTTCAAATCCCCGGAGAGCCTCAGGGTGACTTTCAACCTGCCAAACTCGGGAGTAATAACAGGCATGGGCATACCGGCCGGCGTTACCCTCATAGTGGGAGGCGGGTACCACGGCAAGACCACCCTGCTTTCCGCCTTGCAGCGAGGCGTTTACAACCACATACCGGGGGATGGCAGGGAATTCGTAGTGACGGTGGAAGATGCGGTGAAAATAAGGGCCGAAGACGGCCGCCGGGTGGAAAAAGTGGACATCAGCCCGTTTATTTCCAACCTGCCCGACGGCCAGGATACCGTGAGGTTCTCCACGGAAAACGCCAGCGGCAGCACATCCCAGGCGGCCAACATAATGGAGGCCGTTGAAATAGGCACCAGTCTGCTGCTCCTGGACGAGGATACATCGGCCACTAATTTCATGATAAGAGACGCCCGGATGCAAAAACTGGTATCAAAGGACAAGGAGCCCATAACCCCGTTTATAGACAGGGTACGCCAATTGTACGAACAAATGGGCATCTCTACGGTTCTTGTCATGGGCGGGAGCGGCGATTACTTTGATGTGGCCGACTGCGTTATAAAGATGCAGGACTATATCCCCTGCGATGTTACCGTTGAGGCTAAAAGGATAGCGGCGGAATTCAAGACGCACAGGCAGGTGGAAATAGGCCGAAGGCCGATTTCCGTAACCCCGCGAATAATTATGAAAGAGGGGCTTGAGCTCAGGGAGAAGAAAAAGGTCAGGACCAGGGATATCGACACTCTGCAGTACGGCAGGGAGAACATAGAGCTCGACTACGTGGAACAGCTGGTGGACAGGAGCCAGACCGCTGCGGTGGGAGAAATTATAAGGTACGCGGCCGCAAAATACGTTGACGGCAGGCGGAGTTTAAAGGAAATAGTATTGAAGGTTTTTGATGATATTGAAAAATACGGCCTTGATGTGGTTTCGCTCTTTGCCGGAAAGCATCCGGGGAATCTGGCACTCCCGAGGCCTCAGGAAGTGGCGGCGGGGCTCAACAGGCTCAGGACTTTGAAAGTTAAAGGTTGATACAGGCGGATTGAAAAGGGGGGAATATGTTTGTTTACTTTTACATTGGAGACGAATTCGAAAAACGAGATGGTGGATATCACGCCTCTGGTTAAACAGGCTGTCAGAGACTCAAAAATTGAGGAGGGACTCTGCTGTGTTTTCGTGCCCCACACCACCGCCGGGGTAATCATCAACGAAAACGCCGACCGCGATGTAAAAGCGGATATTATTGGGGCATTGAGCAGGCTTGTCCCGGCCAGCGGGGATTACAGACATATGGAGGGGAACTCCGACGCCCATATTAAGTCCTGCCTGGTAGGAAATTCGATAACCGTTCCCGTGGAGGGTGGTGTGCCTGCTCTGGGCACCTGGCAGGGGATATATTTTTGCGAATTCGATGGCCCACGGAAGAGAAAAGTCCTGATAAAAATTATTAAAAGCGTATAGCGTAGAGATCAAAATTTTAAAAGACAGTGCGAGGAGGAAGAAAATGAAAATTGTAAGATTCAAGCATGGCACTGACGTGAAATACGGCGTCGTGGAATCTGGAAATGTGCAGGAAATCAATGGGGATATTTTTGCGGAAATACACAAAGGGAAAAACGTATACGGCCTGGCCGATGTGAGGTTGCTTTCGCCGGTGGAGCCGTCCAAAGTCGTGTGCGTGGGAAAAAATTACAGGGAGCACGCTTTTGAAATGGGCGAAGAGGTACCCGAAGAACCGGTGATTTTTCTGAAACCGCCCACTGCGGTAATAGGGCCGGAGGAGGGCATCTTATGCCCCGAGATGTCGTCCAGGGTGGATTATGAAGGCGAACTGGCCGTGGTCATCAGGAACAAGTGCAGAAATGTGCCGCCGCAGGACGTCCGCCGCCACATCCTGGGGTACACCTGCGGCAACGACGTTACTGCCAGAGACCTGCAGAAAAAAGACGGTCAGTGGACCAGGGCAAAGTCCTTTGACACCTTCTGCCCGCTGGGACCGTGGATAGAGACCGAATTAGACCCGGAAGACCTGAAGATACAGACTTTTTTAAACGGCGAGCTCAGACAGAGCTCCACCACAAAAATGATGATTACTCCGGTTTATGAACTCGTAAGCTTTATTTCGAGGATTATGACCCTCCTGCCCGGCGATGTGATTATGACCGGAACGCCTGAGGGTATCGGGCCCATGCGGAGGGGCGATGTGGTTGAGGTTGAAATTGAAGGCATAGGAAAATTAAAAAACCGTGTTTTTTAGCCTCGATTTCGCGCTTTTCTCTGTATAAGGATGGCGCAGTCGTGGCATAATATAAATAGAAAATTTGAAGAGAAATGGAGAAAAATGGATGTAGAAAGGAATTTTTCGAAAAATATATCTTTTTTATAACTTTATGCACTTGAACAAATTTTTATCGTATAGTATAATGTTTGTGAAAGAACTAACAGACTTATAACATATGCCCTCATTTTTTTATACCAATTTATTTTGAAAAATACGCAGAAAAGGAGGGAAAAAAATGACCAGGAATGAGTACCTAGACCGAGAAAGAGACATGCTTTTGAAGGCTTATATGACGGCCGGCGAAGAGGAAAAGCGGGAGATAATGTTAAAGATAATGAACATAGATGCTCAGGCCGGCGACAAGGATACCTACGGAAGAAAATCGAATGGTTTCTTTACCCGCCGTAGAAATAAAATCATTTACATGAACTAAAAAAACCGGGGCCCTCCCGGTTTTTTTAGTTTCATCGATATTTTGGCTGATGGAGTTTCGGCTGATACAGCCGCTTCACCCTGCAGTGAGTCGGGATGCGGCAAAGGATAAAAGGATAGATAATTAACACCGGGTTTTGCGAACAATTTTTCGGTTTTGTCTTTTCACGGTAAATGATATATGTTATAATGCTGAGAAGAGACCAAAAGGGAGAAGGTGTTTGTATGGGAGAATTTCGGGTGATTTCCGAATTTGTCCCGCGAGGCGATCAGCCGAAAGCCATTAGAGAATTGAGCGAAGGGATAAAAAAGGGATATAAATTCCAGACGCTGCTCGGGGCCACAGGTACAGGGAAGACTTTTACCATGGCTCATCTCATTCAGGAAGTCCAGAAACCCACTCTGGTCATAGCCCACAACAAAACCCTGGCCGGACAGCTGTGCAGCGAGCTGAAGGAGTTTTTGCCGAACAACGCCGTCGAATACTTTGTGAGTTATTACGATTACTATCAGCCCGAAGCTTATATTCCCCAGACGGACACCTATATCGAAAAAGACGCCTCCATTAATGACGAAATAGACAAGCTGAGACACTCCGCCACCGCCGCCCTGTTTGAGCGCAGGGATGTGGTAATTGTCGCCAGCGTGTCGTGCATATACAGCCTGGGCTCTCCCGTGGACTATGAAAACCAGGTCATATCCCTCAGGACCGGCATGGAACGGGAAAGAGACGAGGTTGTGAGAAAATTGATAGACATACAGTACAGCCGCAACGAATACGATTTTCAACGGGGCACCTTCCGCATCAGAGGCGACATTCTGGAAATATACCCGGCTTCTTTTACGGAAAGGGCTATTCGGGTAGAATTTTTTGGGGATACTATAGACCGGATCACCGAAGTCGATACCCTGACCGGGGAAGTAGTCGGCGAAAGAAACCATGTTTCCATATTTCCCGCATCCCATTACGCCACGCCCAGAGAAAAAATAGAAGCGGCCATAAAATCCATTCAGCAGGAACTTAAGGAACGCCTGGAAGAACTTCAAAGCCAGGGCAAGGTACTGGAAGCCGAACGCCTAAAACAGAGGACTTGCTACGATATAGAAATGCTGCGGGAAATGGGTTACTGTAAAGGCATAGAAAACTATTCCAGGCACCTCACCGGCAGAAAGCCCGGAGAGGCGCCTTTTACCCTGCTCGACTATTTCCCGAAAGATTATCTGATAATAATTGATGAATCCCATGTAACCCTGCCTCAACTCCACGCCATGTGGGCCGGGGACAGGTCCCGGAAGGAGGCCCTGGTAGAACACGGCTTCCGCCTCCCGTCGGCTTTTGACAACAGGCCACTCACCTTTGAAGAATTTGAGGAGCGCATAAACCAGGTGGTCTTCCTATCCGCCACCCCCGGCCCTTATGAACTCGAGAAGAGCGCCCAGGTGGTGGAACAGATAATAAGGCCCACCGGTCTGGTGGACCCCGAGGTAGAGGTAAGGCCCGTAAAAGGCCAGATCGACGACCTGATATCGGAAATAAAGAAGAGGGCGGAGAAAGATCAGCGGGTATTGGTTACCACCCTCACTAAGAAGATGGCCGAAGACCTGACCGATTACCTCAAGGAATCGGGAATCAGGGTGAGGTACCTGCATTCCGAAATCCATACCCTGGAACGACTGCAGATACTCAGGGATTTGAGGCTCGGTAAATTTGATTGTCTGGTGGGCATCAACCTCTTGAGAGAGGGCCTGGATCTGCCGGAAGTTTCGCTGGTGGCCATACTGGACGCGGATAAAGAGGGGTTCCTGCGTTCGGAGACATCGCTTATCCAGACCATTGGAAGGGCGGCCAGGAATGTGGAAGGCAAGGTCATCATGTACGCCGACACCATCACCGAGTCCATGGCCAGAGCCATCAATGAAACCAACCGCCGGCGGAAGATACAGATGGATTACAACAAAAAGCACGGCATAGTGCCTCAAACCGTAAAAAAGGCCGTCAGGGATGTAATTGAAGCCACAAAAGTGGCCGAAGACCGTGGCGAATACCTGCCGGAAAAAGATGTTACAAGGATGAGTAAGAAAGAGCTCAAAGCCTATATAGAAAAACTTGAAAAAGAGATGAAAGAGGCTGCCAGGAACCTTGAGTTTGAAAAAGCTGCGAGGCTCAGAGATCTGATTTTTGAACTGAAGGCCGAAGCTTTCAGCGTGGTGAAAAAGATAGACGCCATGAAGGCATCGTCTGTGAAAAGAGCGTAACAGGGCGTTGATAAAAAGTTAGGAACAAACTTCATTGATGACTGTACGCATTTCAAAGTAAATCTTTTTGGCATGCTGAGTAAAAAGCGAGAGTGATGTAAATGTCGACCGATAAAATAATCGTAAAAGGCGCGCGGGAACACAATCTAAAAAACATAGATGTGGAGATTCCCAGGAATAAACTGGTGGTAATAACAGGTCTTTCCGGTTCCGGCAAATCCACCCTTGCCTTTGACACCATATACGCCGAAGGTCAGAGGCGGTATGTGGAGTCCCTGTCGGCTTACGCACGGCAGTTTTTGGGACAGATGGACAAACCCGATGTGGATTACATCGAAGGCCTTTCACCCGCCATTTCTATCGACCAGAAGACCACCAGCAAGAACCCCCGGTCTACGGTGGGAACCGTCACCGAGATTTACGATTACCTGAGGCTGTTATTTGCCCGCATAGGCAAGCCACACTGCCCACGGTGCGGCAAGGAGATAGCCCAGCAGACTATCGACCAGATGGTGGATGCGGTGATGGCGTTTCCTGAAGGCACCAGGATACAGGTCTTGGCCCCCGTGGTCCGCGGCAGGAAGGGTGAATACCAGAAACTGCTGGAAAAGATAAAAAAGGACGGTTTTGTCCGGATACGGGTGGACGGAGAGATAAGGGAGGCCGGTGAGGAGATAAAGCTGGATAAAAACAAGAAGCACAACATTGAAATCATAGTGGACCGCATTGTTTTAAAACACGGCATAGAATCGCGGCTGGCCGATTCCATCGAGACCGCCCTGGCCCACGCCGATGGCCTGGTTGTCATCGATGTGATGGGAGGCGAGGAACTGCTTTTTTCCCAGAACTTCGCCTGTGCAGACTGCGGCATCAGTCTGGAAGAGCTCACACCGCGCATGTTCTCTTTTAACAGCCCTTACGGCGCATGCCCGGTCTGCAGCGGCCTGGGGGTCAATATGGAAATCGACCCGGAACTGGTCATACCAGACAAATCCAAGTCCATAGCGGAAGGCGCCGTGGCACCATGGAACAGCAGCCCTGACGGGTATTACTTCCAGATGCTGCAGGCTCTGCTCGAGCACTACGGCTATGACGTGGACACCCCTGTAAAAGATCTGCCGCAGGAGATGGTGGATATCATTTTATACGGCTCCGCGGAGCCTATAGAATTTTATTACGAGAGCCGCTTCAGCCGCAACACAAGGCGCTACACGGGTTATTTTGAAGGAGTAATAAACAATCTCAAGCGTCGTTATCAGGAAACCGATTCCGAATGGTCCAGGGAAGAGATAGAAGAGTACATGAGCACAAAGCCCTGTCCCGCGTGCAAAGGAGCAAGGCTAAAACCCGAGAGCCTCGCGGTGACGGTGGGCGGAAAGTCCATAGCCGATGTTACGGCGCTTTCTGTAAGAGAAGCCGCAGGCTTTTTTGAAAATTTAAAGCTCACATCCAGGGAAGAACTGATAGCCCACCAGATCTTGAAAGAGATAAAAAACAGGCTTAAATTCCTGGCCGATGTGGGGCTTGATTACCTTACCCTGGACAGAGCTTCCGGCACCCTGTCCGGCGGAGAATCCCAGCGGATAAGGCTCGCCACTCAGATAGGTTCCCGGCTGGTGGGTGTGCTTTACATTCTGGACGAGCCCAGCATAGGCCTTCATCAGCGAGACAACGAGAGGCTTTTGAAGACATTGAAAGAGCTGAGGGATCTTGGGAATACCGTCCTGGTGGTGGAACACGACGAGGACACCATGAGGGCGGCCGATTACATTATAGATATAGGTCCCGGTGCCGGGGAACACGGCGGAACGGTTGTGGCCGCGGGCCCTGTGGAGGTTGTGGAGAGGTGCGAGGAATCCATCACCGGTCAGTACCTGAGCGGTAAAAAGCGGATACCGGTGCCGGTCAAAAGGAGAAAGCCCGACGGCCGGTGGCTGGAACTTAAAGGCTGCCGGGAGCACAACCTGAAAAATATAGATGTCAAATTCCCCGTTGGGCTTTTTGTTTGCGTGACCGGGGTCTCCGGTTCGGGGAAGAGCACCCTGGTCAATGAGATACTTTATAAGGCCCTTAAAGAAAAGCTCTACAAAGTCAAGACAAACCCCGGAGAGTTTGACAAAATCCTGGGGATAAAGCATGTGGAGAAGGTCATAAATATAGACCAGTCCCCCATCGGCAGGACGCCCCGTTCCAATCCCGCCACTTATACCAACGTATTTAACGACATCCGCGAGGTCTTTGCCATGACTCCGGAGGCCAGGATGAGGGGGTACAAACCCGGCCGGTTCAGCTTCAACGTCAGGGGCGGCCGGTGCGAGGCATGCAAGGGTGACGGCATAATAAAGATTGAGATGCACTTTTTAGCCGATATTTACGTCCCCTGTGAGGTGTGCAAAGGAAAGCGCTATAACCGGGAGACGCTGGAAGTCAAATACAAGGGCAGGAGCATCGCAGACGTGCTGGACATGACGGTGGACGAGGCGGCGGAGTTCTTCCAGAACATCCCCAAAATCAAGAGAAAACTGGACACCATGAAGGATGTCGGCCTTGGCTATATTAAACTGGGGCAGCCTTCCACCACGCTGTCCGGCGGAGAGGCCCAGCGCGTGAAACTTGCTACGGAGCTTTCCAGGAAAAGCAACGGCGGAACCCTGTATATCCTCGACGAGCCCACTACGGGCCTTCATCCGGCGGATATTCAGAAGTTGCTCGACGTGCTGCACAGGCTGGTGGATGGCGGCAGCACCGTCATAGTCATTGAACACAATCTGGACGTTATAAAGACCGCCGACTACATCATAGACCTGGGGCCCGAAGGAGGCGACATGGGCGGAAACATTGTGGCCACGGGCACGCCGGAGGAAGTGGCGGAGAACCCGGCTTCCTACACGGGGCAGTTTTTAAAAAAGGTGCTGAACAGCAGGAATTATATCAATGAAAGACTTGCGGCGGCCGAATGACCGCTGCCGTGGAACAACACAAGGCCCGAGTGAAAAAGCTCATGTTCTGCCTGCAGTCTGCACACATACATTTATCCCGCTTATTCCCCTTGCTTTGGGGTGTTATGGCGTGAAAGTTTAAAGCCGGGAATGATTGCAACAAATTTCTAGCAGGTATTGACAGGTGCGACTCTCTTTGCTATAATTCCAAGTAATCATATAGGGTATTATGGGATTGCCAAAATCGATAGTGGCGGCCGGAAAAATTTGATGTTAACGAATTACTTAATCTCATAATACAAATCGAATACAGTTTCGCGAAACTGAATAAAAACTCTCTTATCCAGAGAGGCGGAGGGACTGGCCCAATGAAGCCCGGCAACAGCTCAAACAGCAAGTGGTTTGAGAAATGTGCCAATTCCTGCAGAATGAGTTTTTCATTCTGATAGATAAGAGGGGGTGCATGCTAGCTGTAGCCTCTTCTGTCTATCAGAAGAGGCTAAATTTTTATGACGGAGGAATAAAAAATGATGAAAAAACTGATTGTTATTGCGGTTATAGCTACTTTATTGGCATCCTTTACTGCAGGCTGCGGTAAAGCCAAAGAAACTGAAGAAACTAAAAGTACAGCCGCGCCAGCCGGAGAAACAACAAAGATCAAGGTTGCTCACCTTCCCATTCCTGGCCAGGCTCTGTATTACATAGCCCGGGCTGAAGGTTTCTTTGCGGAAGAAAACCTGGACGTGGAACTGATACCAATTAAAAAATCAGCCGAAGTCTATAATCTGCTTCAGGCCGGCAAAGTGGATGTGGGTTCCGCGGGAACCGCCGCCCCTCTGACCTTCATTTCTAAAGGGGCGCCTTTTACGATTGTTGGGGGGCTCCTTGGTGAGGGCAGCGCCATCGTAGTACCTGCTGACTCATCCATTAAAGAGATTAAGGATCTTAAGGACAAGAAAATTGCCACTGTCCGCATGGCTACTGGCGACATTGTAGTCAAAGCCCAGCTTATAAAAGACGGTCTGAAGCCAGAAGATCTTGAATATGTTGAATTTCCTTCGGCCACAGATTCCCTGGCAGCTCTGCAATCCGGCAAGGTGGATGCTGCCATCTCTTGGCCCCCTTACTCCGATGCTGCCATTAAGACCGGAGAGATTAAGGTTCTCAAGTGGACAGGTGACATGGCTCCCGGTCACCCCTGCTGCCGGGTTGTTTTCAACAATGACTTCGTTGCCAAAAACCCTGAGGCTGTGGTCAGTTTCCTAAAAGCTCTGATTAAAGCCGAGAAGTTTTTTAACGAAAACCCTGAAGAGAGTCTGAATATCGTAGCTGATGCCTTAAAGGTTGACAAAGATACCATCCGGGCTACCTTGGTAGACGAGAAGACCAGCCTGATTTCAGCAGACCCCAACAAGAAGGCGGTTTTTGAATTCTACGAAAATATGAAGAAAGTCGGATACCTGGAGCCGAACGCTAAAGACCCCGCAGGTAACATCGATACCAGCTTCTACAGGAAAGCCCTAAACGAGCTGGTCCAAGCCAACCCGGATGATGCATTCTACAGGAAAGCTTTGGAGAACTATCAGAAAAACAATGAATAAGCCTTTGCTGCAGGCCCTCTGCATAATTTTGGCCCCATGGGGCTTATGGCTATTGAGTTCGCAGGTGATTTAACGAAGGAGGGGAACCATGGTAGAGATCAGTATTCGTAATATTGAAATGTATTTCCCAGTCAACAAAGTGCCGGTCAAGGTCTTGGACGGGGTAAACTTGGATATCCATAAGGGGGAGTTTGTCAGCATCATAGGGCCCAGCGGCTGCGGCAAAAGCACCCTCATTAGCCTGGTGGCCGGGCTCCAGTTCCCCAACAGCGGTGAAGTATCAGTCAACAATCGGAAGGTGACCGGTCCTGGCTCTGACCGCGGAGTGGTATTTCAAGATTATACCCTCTTTCCGTGGATGACCACCCTGGAAAACATCGTTTTTGCCCTGGAAGAAGTGGAAAAAGGTTTGAGTAAAAAAGACTTACGGGTCAAAGCACGACAATTCCTGGATATCGTGGGCTTAGGAGATTTTGCCAATAACTACCCCGGCGAACTTTCCGGCGGCATGCAGCAGCGGGTAGCCATCGCCCGAGCCTTTGCCTTAAATCCCAGAATATTGTTGATGGATGAGCCTTTCGGGGCTGCCGATGCCCTGACCAGAGTCCATCTCCAGGACCTCCTCCTGCATCTTTGGGAATCTGACCGCAAGACCGTTTTATTAGTAACCCACGATATAGACGAGGCCCTAATCCTGTCCGACCGGATCGTGGTTATGACTCGACGGCCAAGCAGGGTTAAACAGATAGTTGAGGTTAATTTTGAGCGTCCGAGAAACCGGACCGGCCTTACACGGTCTTCCGAATATATCGCTTTAAAATCCCATCTATTATCTTTACTTTATGACGAATTATCCGAACCTTTAGCACAACAAAAGGAGAAGCTTGAGATTATGGGTGAGCTGTTAGGAAAGGGGGTATCCAAGCAATGTACAGCAAAACAGTTACCAGACTAGGTGCGGCCATCATTTGGCTTGCCTTGCTGGCAGTGGTGCAGGTTCCGGATGCTGCGGAGCAGCAGATTGAATCAAAAGTCTTGTATACCGGGCTTATATTGGGTATACTTGGATACCTTGCTTTTATCAACTGCTTAAACGCAGGAGGCAGGGTCGACGATGATTACCTTCAAAACAAAAGTGATGTTCTAAGCATTATAGGCATTATAATCTTAACCTGGGAAATAACCGTTGCCAAACTGGGGCTTGGGTCCCCCATCTTCTGGATTGCCCCCGCCAAAGTGCTGGTGGCTTTATATGAAGACCTGAGCTTTCTGAGTCAAAGTTTTCTCAGTTCTATGAAGCTGCTGCTTGGAGGTTATTTTCTGGCACTGCTATCTGCCATCCCCTTGGGACTTTGGATCGGCTGGAACAGGAGGCTGCTGCTGGCGGTATACCCCATCACCAAGATCGCTTCTCCGATCCCCCCTACGGTCTTACTTCCTTATGCCTTGATGATTTTTAAAACCATCGACCAAGCGGCAATGTTCATCATCTTCATCGGTGCTTTCTGGCCGGTACTAATCAACACTCTTCACGGGGTTTTTAATGTTGATTACAGGCTGATTAACTCAGCAAAAAGCTTTGGGATAAGCAATGGCAAATTGCTGCTCCGGGTACTGCTGCCCGGGGCAGCCCCCGGTATTTTCTCCGGAGCCATGGTGGGTCTGGTTCTTTCCTTCATTATGCTGACCGTAGCCGAAATGGTGGGTGCTGATGCCGGCCTGGGTTATTATGTTTCATACTATGCCGATATGACAGAATTTGACAAGGTCTTGGCAGGCATTATCTTCATCGGTATTGTGGTCACAGGTGTGGTCTATATATTTGATAAGATTCGGCACTACTGCCTGCGCTGGCAGAGAAATTCAAAAAATATATATACATAATATTGACGATGTAAAGCGCCAAAAGATGTAGAGCGGGTTATAGGGCTATTGCGTCGCGAAATAACCACACGAAATAACTCCAGGCTCTTGACATATTTCATTCGGTATGGTAATATAATTTCTGCATTATGAAGTGCCGAAGTGGTGGAATTGGCAGACGCGCTAGATTCAGGGTCTAGTGTGCATTACGCACGTAGGGGTTCGAATCCCCTCTTCGGCACCAACCCCAATTTACAGCACATGCCATAGTTTAATAAATTATTAATAAATATGGTTGTAGTAGATTGCACTTTTTTAAAAATAAAATTTTCGTTACATAACACTTTTTGAAAGATGCGGTAACGGATTTCTATGCCGTTATAAAAGATTATACACATTCAAGCCTTAAAAATTTTAAGAGAAGCACCACCCCCTTGCCTTTAAAAAGGTGGGTGGCTCTTTTTATTTGGAGGATAAAACATGAGCCTCAGGATTATTTATGGCCGGGCTGGAACCGGTAAAACTAGGCTTTGCCTCGATGAAATCAGACAAAGACTTACGGAAAAGGGAGACTTTCCGCTTATTTTACTCGTCCCGGAACAATTTTCCCTTGAGGCGGAAAAGAATATTTCGGGCATTGCGGAAGAAGGCGGACTTATAAGAGTCCAGGTGCTCAGCTTTAAACGTATGGCCCAGAGGGTCCTGAGCGAAGTGGGCGGGATTTCTTTTAAGCATATAGACCGGGCCGGAAAATGCATGATCCTTTACAGGATTTTCAAAGAAAAAAGCGGAGAGCTCAGGGTTTTCAAAAGAGCCTCGGCCAGAAAGGGTTTTGTACCGGAAGTCATAGAGCTTTTCGAGGAGCTGAAGCGATACGGCATTTCCTGCAGCAAACTACAGGCGGCAAAGGATGGCCTTTCCGATAGTTCGCCGTTAAAAAACAAGCTCTCGGACATAGTCCTGATATTTGAGGAATTCGAAAAAAGGCTTCACCGGGAATACATAGACCAGGAGGACGACATTTTCCTTCTCGCTCAAAAGCTTCCGGAGTCAAAAGAACTTGACGGTGCGGAAATATGGATAGACGGCTTTTCAGGGTTTACTCCCCAGGAATACCGCGTGATTGCGGAACTCTTTAAAAAAGCAAGAAGGGTAAACGTGACCGTATGCGCCGACTTTTTAAGTGAAATTTATGACATTGACGAGACGGATGTATTCTTCCCCACCAAGCTTTCAGCCGCCAGGCTGATTAAAATGGCAAAGGATGAAGGCATAGAAGTGGAGCGGGCGGTTTCGCTGAACGATAAGAGCCCCGTGAGGTTCGAGGGCAGCGCCGAACTAAAACACCTTGAATCCCAATTTTTTGCCTTCCCTTACAGAAAGTTCAGGGAAAAGACGCGCGATATCGAAATTTTTTATGCAAAAAACATGTACTCGGAAGCCGAAGCCGTCGCACGGGCTATTGTGGGGCTTTCAAGGGAAAGGGGGCTTCGCTTCCGCGACATGGCGGTGTTGTGCGGCGACCTGGAGGCGTATGAAGGCGTAATTTCCGCCGTTTTTAGCGAGTACGACATCCCTTTTTTCATTGACAGGAAGAGGGGCATTATGGACCACCCCCTGGTTATGCTGATTACATCCGCCCTTGAAATTTACTCTAAAAATTGGTCCTGCGAGCCGGTTTTTCGCTATCTAAAGACCGGCCTTGCCGGAATTCCCGCCGCCGACGTCGACTTAATCGAAAACTACGTGCTGGCATACGGCATAAGGGGGAACATGTGGACAAAAGATCGGGACTGGGAATTTAATTTCAGTTCCGCCTTTGACGAAGAGGAAAAGGCTTACGACGAAGAAACCCTGAAAAGAATAAATTCAATAAGAAAAAAAATAGTCGGCCCTCTTGCCGGCTTTCATCAAAAAATCAAGGGTAGAAGGAAGGCCGTTGATATATGCACGGCGCTGTTCGAATTTTTATGCGATTTGGACGTCTTAAACAGGATTGACGACCTTGTGGAGGAATTCAAGGAGCAGGGAAGGCTGGACCTTGCCGCCGAATACGGCCGAATCTGGAATATAGCGATGCAGGTGTTGGACCAGGTGGTAAGAGCCATGGGAGATACCCTGATGAACGTGGAGGAGTTCACGGAAGTGCTTGCGCTGGGCTTTGAAAGTTTCAAGCTGGGCCTCATTCCTCCATCCTTAGACCAGGTGCTTGTGGGGAGCATCGAAAGATCCAAATGCGATGAAGTGAGGGCGCTTTTCATAGTCGGCGCCAATGACGGCAGGTTTCCCAGGGCAAAACTTAAAGAAGGGATTCTGAGCGATGAAGACAGGAAAACCCTGCAGGACCATAATATCGAACTTGCCCCTGATTCCAAGTCAAAGGCCTTCGAAGAGCAGTATCTGGTATATTTCGCCTTCACCCGGGCGTCGGGTTACCTGAGAATCAGCTTTCCCGTGGCCGACAGCCGGGGCAGAGCCCTGAGACCGTCAATGGTGCTATCCCGGTTGAAGAGGGTATTCCCGCACATAACCGTTGAGAGCGACCTGGTGGAGAGCGATTCAGACGGGGAAAATCTGGAGCGGGTGACTCTGCCGGTTCCCACGTTTAACGAGCTTGTTTCCAATCTGAGAAAGCATATAACCAGGGGAAAAATGAATCCCCTGTGGTGGGATGTCTACGGATGGTACACAGGAGATGAACGCTGGCTTAAAAAATGCGAGGAAATAACGGCAGGGTTGTTTTATAAAAACTCCGTCCAGCCGCTGGGTCGGGAGCGGGCAAAGAGGCTCTACAGGGCGCCGGTGCGATCCAGCGTGTCCAGGATGGAAAAATACGCATCATGCCCTTTTTCGTATTTCGCCAGGTACGGCCTGAAGGCCCGGGAACGGCGGGTATATGAGATCACCGCGCCGGACCTCGGAAGCTTTATGCACCTCGTAATAGACAGATTTTCCAAGCTTGTGGAAGAAGAAAAAATCTCCTGGCGGGACCTTGAAATGGAATTTATAGAAAACACCGTATCGACGATAGTGGACCAGATCGTTTCAGACATGTCCGGCGCCATTTTTGCCAGCTCTTCCCGCTACGGATATCTGGCACGAAGGCTGAAAAAGATGCTGGCCCGTACCATGTGGATGATTGTGAAGCATATAAAAATGGGAAAATTCCTGCCGGTGGGGTATGAGCTCTCATTTGGCATGCAGGGCGGCCTCCCGCCGGTGGAGCTTGAACTGGAATCCGGCGAAAAGATAATCCTCACCGGAAAGGTGGACAGGGTCGATGTGCTGGAGACCGGTGAGGGAACGTATATAAGGATTATCGATTACAAGTCCGGGAACAAGGATTTTGACCTGTCAGACGTTTATTACGGCATCGACCTGCAGCTGGTGGCATACCTGGGAGCTCTTACGGAAAACCTGGAGGGTTTTAAGTCCCCCGTTCTTCCCGCAGGCATATTGTATTTTAGAATCCAGGACCCATTTGTAAGAAAAGAAGGCGAAATGTCCGGGGAGGAGATAGAAAGGGAAATTATGAAAAAATTCAGGATGCGGGGGCTTCTGCTGGAGGAGGTGAATGTGATAAGGGGAATGGACACGGAGATTTCGGGGGATTCCCTCATTTTGCCCGTAAGGATTAACAGAGATGAGAGCATAAGCAAGACATCATCGGTGGCCAGCTTGAAACAGTTTAACCTTTTGATGGAGCACGTGCGGGGGCTTCTGAGGGAAATGGGCCGTGAAATGCTCCGCGGCGAAATCCCCATAAAGCCGTATAAAAAAGGTGACGTCACCCCCTGCGGCTTTTGTGAATACAGGCCGGTGTGTAAATTTGACAGCATTATAGACGGGAACAGCTACAGGGTGCTGAAAAACCTGAAGGGCAAAGAAATCTGGAACATTCTGGACAGTGGGGCCAGCGGCAATTTTCAGGGAACGATGGCTAAAATAGATTGATATATTACGCTAAACAGATCGATATAATACTTTATTGCGGCAGGTGAGAGTTTTGGGAAAAACCGGATGGACCAGGGAACAGGAAAAGGCAATGGAGGCGGGGGGCTGCAACCTCCTCGTGGCGGCGGCGGCGGGAGCCGGCAAAACCGCGGTCCTGGTGGAAAGAATCATTCGGAAGATAATTAGTTCCGAAAATCCCGTGGATATAGACCGGCTCCTTGTCGTCACTTTTACAAATGCGGCGGCGGCCGAAATGAGAGAGAGGATTGCCGACCGCATTGAAAAGGAACTGGATAAAAACCCAGGCAGCCGCCGGCTCCAGCGGCAGCTTTCTCTTTTAAGCAGGGCTTCGATCACCACCATACACTCGTTCTGCCTTGATGTGGTGAAAAATCATTTTCACATGGTGGATCTGGATCCGAACTTCAGGGTGGCTGATGCCACGGAAGCCCTGCTTCTAAAGCAGGAAGCCCTGGAAGAGCTTTTTGAAGACGTTTACGATGAAGAAAATATAGATGAAAACTTCTTAAAACTGGTGGAGTGCTACGGGGGCCAGAGGGGCGACCAGAAGCTGCAGCATATGGTGCTGGATCTGTATGACTTTACTCAGAGCCTTCCCTGGCCTCAAAAGTGGCTTCTGGAAATGGCGGAAGATTTTAATGTGGATTCCAATTTTGATTTTTCCAGGAGCAAGTGGGCGAAAGTGCTGATGAACACCGCCAGGATTGAAATTTCCGGCCTTCTTTCTATAATAAACGACGCCGTAAAGATTATCGAAAAGAACGCCCAGCTGACCCCATACCTCGATTGTTTTTGCGAAGATGCCCGTATGCTTCAGAGCCTTATGGACATAAGTGAAGGGAAGTGGGGGGATTTTATTACCGCCCTTTGCAATGCCGGCTTTCAAAAACTGAAGCCCTGCCGCTGTGATGACAAAAAGCTGCAGGAAAGGGTAAAAAAGATGCGCGCCGAAGTCAGGGACCGCCTTGCGAAAATTACAGGAGCCCTTGCATCCTATGACGGCGACAGAATTATAGAGGACTCAAGGAAGCTGTACCCGTTGATTCGAAGGCTTAGTCGTCTTGTGATGGATTTTGGCGCAAAGTACAGGGAAAAGAAAGCCGAGCGAGGGGTTATAGATTTTAACGATATTGAGCACTACTGCCTGCAGATCCTTACGACGGTGGACGGCGATGGAAACATCCTTCCGTCCCGGGCGGCCCTGGACCTCAGGAAGAGATTTGATGAAATTATGATAGACGAATACCAGGACAGCAACATGGTTCAGGAGGTAATCCTCAACATTATTTCGCGAAATAGCGAAGGCCTGCCCAATATGTTCATGGTTGGCGATGTGAAACAGAGCATATACAGGTTCAGACAGGCTAAGCCGGAGCTTTTTTTGGAAAAATACCGAAGTTATTCCGAAGGGGAAGGCGAAAAACAGAGGAAGATCCTGCTGTACAGGAATTTCAGGAGCAGGCGGGAAATAATAGATGCCGTGAATTTCGTGTTCGGCCAGATCATGTCCCTCAATGTGGGCGAACTGGAATACGACGGAGGGGAAATACTGAAGCCCGGGGCGGCCTATGAAACGCCGGAGGATTCAAAATACATAACGGGAGGGCCAGTGGAAATACACATTATAGAAAAGGCGCCCGGCGAGGAATCGTTACAGGTGGAGGATCAAGATGAGCCGGGCGATGGTGGGGGGGAAAGTCCCGCCCTCCTTCTCGAGCCTTTTGAAGAACCCGCTTCATTGGAAACGGAACCGAAAGACTCAGGCATGGAAGCCGGTGAGGAACCCGACGCCATTCAGGCCGAGGCCAGGATCGTGGCGGCCAGGATAAGGGAGCTCGTGGACTCCGATGGCGAAGGGGGGTGGTATGCCGTCTTCGATAAAAAAGAAGGCAGATTCAGACCCCTCAGATACGGCGATATAGTCATCCTTCTCCGTTCCACGCGGGATTATGCCCCTGTTTTCATGGAAGAGCTTTCGGCGGCGGGGATACCGGTTTATGCGGACCTGGATACGGGGTATTTTGATTCGGTAGAGGTCCAGACCATGATCTCCCTTCTGAAAATCATCGACAATCCCCTGCAGGATATTCCCCTCCTTTCGGTGCTGCGCTCGCCCATAGGAGGTTTTTCCGAACGGGAACTGGCGGACATAAGGATAAAAGGGAGGGAGGGGTGTTTTTACGAAGCCCTGGAAAAATTTTCTTCCATGGGTGATGATGAGATGTCGTGCCGAGAAGATGAAATTCCATGGGATGGCGGCGAATCCCTGAGAAAGACCCGGGAAAAAGTCAGGAAATTTATAGATAAACTTTCAGGATGGAGAAAAAGAGCGCTTTACATGAACACCGGCGAGCTGATATGGCACCTTTACACCCAAACGGGGTATTACAGTTTTGTCGGGGCTTTGCCGGGCGGGAAAGAAAGGCAGGCCAACCTGCGGGCGCTTTTTGAAAGGGCGAGGGAATACGAAAAAACCAGCTTCAAGGGCCTTTTTAATTTTATAAACTTCATCGAAAAATTAAAGGCCGGCGGGCAGGATATGGGAAGCGCCAAAGTACTGAGCGAGCATGACGACGTTGTCAGGATTATGAGCGTACACAAAAGCAAGGGGCTGGAATTCCCGGTGGTCATACTGGCCGGTTGCGGGAAGAAGTTCAACATGCAGGATATGAACAGGAGCGTGCTGTTTCACCAGGACCTGGGATTCGGGCCGGACGTGGTGGACGCGGACCGGAGGATAACATACCCCACGGTGCAAAAGCAGGCCATAAAACAGAAGATTAGGCTTGAAACCCTCTCCGAGGAAATGAGGATCCTCTATGTGGCCCTTACCAGGGCGAGGGAAAAGCTGATACTCACGGGGACGGTGGACAGTGTCAGAAAATCAGTCGGGAAATGGGCAGGCGCTTTGAGGGTTCAGGGGAAAAAAATCCCCGAGTATGAAATACTCCGGGGCCAAAATTACCTTGACTGGATAGGCGCCGCCCTGATGAGGCACGGGGGGTTGAAAGATTTGAGAGTGCTGGCGCAAATGGAGGATGATAACTTCCTTCCGGGCGGCGATTCCAATCCGGCGCTCATTCAAGACACCTCCGCATGGAAGGTGTTTTTCCACCGCAAAAAGGACGTCCTGGGCATGGAGAAAGAGGAAATGCGTGAAAGACAGGATTTCGAGAAAATGCTGCGGGATATGCGTGGAAAAATCGGGGCCAGTCCCTACGGTGAAATTATAGAAAAAAGGCTTTCCTGGCGGTATCCATATGCGGCTTCCACCAGGGTACCCACAAAGATTTCGGTGACCGAACTTGCCCGCATGGCCGGTTCAGAAACGGATGCGGAGGATGCGGCGGGCATTTTTCTTGAAACTCTTGTTAAAAGACCGGAATTTCTGGAATCCAAAAAAGGCCTCACCGCCGTGGAAAAAGGGACGGCCATGCATTTCGTGATGCGGCGCCTGGACCTTGCCCGCGTGGGAAGTGAAGGGGATATAAAAGCCCAGGTGGATGAGATGGCGGAAGACAACCTGCTTTCTCCGGAAGAGGCCGCTGCCGTCGATGTGGGAAAAATTGCGGAGTTTTTCTCCATGCCGCTTGGCAAAAGGATGCTGGCCTCGAAGAATGTGAGGCGGGAAGTGCCTTTCATCATTACCCTGGATGCGCGGGAAATCTATGACCTGCCCGAAGGGTATCCCGAGGAAAAGGTCGTGCTCCAGGGCGTGATAGACTGCTATTTCGAAGAAGAGGGCGGAATCGTGCTCATAGATTATAAAACCGACCGGGTCTACCCGGAGCGGATAGACGAGCTGAAGGAGAGGTACAGAATGCAGGTGGAGTACTACGCCAGGGCTCTGGAAAAAATTACAAAAATGCCGGTGAAGGAAAAGTATCTGTGCCTGTTTTTTGCTCCACCGGACAGCCGCCTGATATCGTATTAGACCATATCCGGCAAAGACATGGAGGTGATTTTTTTGAGAATACTGCACACGTCCGACTGGCATCTGGGGAAGTGCCTGGAAGAAATATCCAGGCTGGAAGAGCAGCGGGGGTTTGTCGACGAACTCTGCCAGATTGCCGATGAAGAGGGAGTGGATGTTGTTCTCATTTCCGGAGACGTATTCGACACCTATACGCCACCTTCCGCCGCGGAAAGCCTTTATTTTTACGCCGTGGAACGGCTGTCCCGGGGCGGAGAGCGGGCGGTGATAGTCATAGCCGGCAATCACGACAGCCCCGAGCGCCTGTGCGCGGCGAACCCTCTCAGTTACAGAAGCGGGATAATCACTCTGGGACTCCCTTCCAGCATACCGCTGGACTGTCAGACCGGAGGTGGGGTAAAGATTGTAAAGGCCGGGCCCGCCTGGCTTGAACTAAGGATTGAGGGCGTGCCCCACAGTGCGGTGATAATAGCCCTCCCCTACCCTTCCGAGGCCAGACTTTCGGAACTTCTGACACAGAGGGCCGACGAAGACGAACTGCAGTCGGCCTACTCCCAAAAAATAAAGACCATCTTCCGCGAACTTTCACGCAATTTCAGAGACGACACCGTAAATCTTGTGACCAGCCATCTTTACATGCTGGGCGGCAGAGAATCGGGTTCCGAGCGCCCCATACAGCTGGGCGGTGCGCTCACCGTAACACCCGACGCCCTGCCCGAAAACGCCCATTACGTGGCCCTCGGGCACCTTCACAGGCCCCAGGCGGTAAAGGATGCCCCCGTCCCCGCCTATTATTCCGGCTCACCCATTGCCTACAGCTTTTCTGAAGCGGATTACAGCAAAGTGGTTTACCTGGTAGACGCGTCTCCCAAAAAGGAGGCCGGGGTAAAGCAGATTTACATAAAGGCCGGAAAAAAACTTTTTCAGTGGAAGGCCGGGAGCATCGAGGAAGCTTTCAGGAAATGTGAAGAAAACCGCGGCATTGACGCTTACATAGACCTGGAAATAAGGACCGACAGAGTAATATCCGCCGAAGAACAGAAAAAGCTGAGAGAGCTGGTCCCCGGCATTGTAAATATCAGACCGGTGATTTTGGGTCAGAATTCAGCGAACGGCGGCGATTACGAAGGCAGGGAAAATAAGAGGCTGGATGAGCTTTTCTGCGAGTTTTACAGGTATAAGACGGGGACTGAAATCCGCCGGGAACTTCTGGACGCTTTCCTTGAAGTTATAGGTCAGGGCGAAGAGGAGCTGCCGGCAAGCGACGGGGGTGGCGAATTTGAAGCCGAGGTATCTTGAAATAGAGGGGTTGCAGAGCTATAAAGAAGTTCAAAAAATTAATTTTGCCCTGCTGGGAGAGTCGGGCCTCTTTGGCATTTTCGGCCCCACGGGCAGCGGCAAATCCACCATTCTGGACGCCATAACCCTGGCGCTTTACGGCGGCGTTGAACGCGCGCCCAGGGGCACTCAGGGCATCATGAACACCGAAAAAGACCGGCTCAGGGTACTATACGTTTTCGACTTTAAAAAGGGCGATGAGATTAAAACATACAAAGTGGAAAGGCTCTACAGGAGGAAAAAAGACGACTCCAGCAATATAGAAGCAAAACTTGCCAGGCTCACCGAGATCCTGCCGGACGCTCTCACCGGCGGGAATGGGGACACGGCGCCGCCCGCCGGGAGAGAAATAATCCTGGCCGACCGGCCTTCCGATGTGACACAAAAGATTGTGGAACTGATCGGCCTCACAAAGGACGACTTCACCCGTTCCGTGGTCCTCCCGCAGTACAAATTCCAGGAGTTCCTGTTTCTAAATAACGCCGACCGGAGGGATATGCTGGAGCGAATATTCTACCTTGAAGAATACGGCAGCACTCTGGTCGAAAGGGTGAAAGGCAAAATCGACGCCCTGAAAGAAAGGCTCACTCATATCGAAGGAGTAATGGCTGGTCTGGGAGACATCTCCGAAGACGCCCTGAAGAAGGCGCTCGATGATTTTCAAGTCGCGCGCGAAGTCCGCGGCCGGGCAGAGCGCGAATTTAAAGCCGCGGAGGCTGAATACCAGAGGGCCCGGCAGATCTGGCAGCTGATAAACGACCTGAATGAGATACTGTCGAAGGAAAATGAACTCCTTTTATATGAAAATGAGATACGGGAAAAAAGGGCGATTTTTGAGAAAGCCGGCAGGGCCGACAGCGTCAGGGAACTCATTGAAGAGTTCAGGGCTGGGCAGGAAA
Organism: Thermorhabdus hydrogeniformans; assembly: GCF_049310025.1. Classification (NCBI taxonomy): domain Bacteria; kingdom Bacillati; phylum Bacillota; class Clostridia; order Thermosediminibacterales; family Tepidanaerobacteraceae; genus Thermorhabdus; species Thermorhabdus hydrogeniformans. The sequence continues at coordinate 51,437 of NZ_JBJYKD010000019.1, forward strand.
GTCTCCGGGAAACTCAAAAAGAGTTTAAAAGGGTTTGCATGAATCTTGTGGCGGCGGAGGAAAGTTTTAAAAAATGCCAGGAGGAATACCAAAGGTGCTCCGCCAGATCCGCCGGAGAGGCGCCCCGCCTTATAGAGCAGAAGGCCCGACTAGAAAACGCACTCAGGTTAAAAACCGAACTGGGCGCCATAGAAAAAAGACTTTCTGACATAAAAATTCAGTACAAAAAGACAAAAGAAAAGGCAGGCATCCTTGAAGAGGAAATCTCAAAACAGAGTATCCAGCTCGAAAACCTCCGGAAACAAATAGACCGGAAAAAAGGCGAGATTGAAAAATTAAAGGTTGACCTGGAATTTAAGAATCTCCTGCAGGAGGGGGTGAGGCTGGAGGACGAACTCGCCAGGGCGCAAGAGGAAAAGAAAAAACTGCAGAAAAGGTGCGAAGATATCCTGAACGGCATCAATGTCAGGCAAAGGCAGCTGGCAGAAATACGGAGAAGAAAGCGTGAGGTCCTGGAGGATTTCGACGGGTTAAATGCGGCGTTGAAGGCCCTGGAGGAAAACAGGCCCGGCGACTTAAGCCGTTTGATGGCCCTTCAGGCGGATTGCGCGCGGTTTAAATCCGGTGTAAGTCAGATCGAGGCCCAGACCCAGGAAATACAAAAGCTGTCCGGCAGGCTGGAAGAAATACAAAGGGAGAAAGAGAAGTTGCGGGAGGAACGCCGCCTGCTTGAAACAAAAAAGGCCAGGTTGGAGGAAGAAATTCAGGTTATCAAGCGGCGTATGGAATTTTTAAGCCGGGCGGCGGCGGAAAATGCTGCGTATAAACTGGCGGCGGAGCTTGAAGAAGGCAGGCCGTGTCCCGTCTGCGGTTCCACGCACCACCCAAGACCCGCCCCACCGCCCGTACAAATGTCCGGGTCCTGTGACGAAGACCTGGATAAGGCCGGCCGGGAGATGGAAAAACTTCGAGCGGAATTGCTGGAGACGGAAAAAAGCCTTTCCTCCGCGGAGGAAAAATTGTACGCCCGGGATGCCCTTTACATGCAGCTCAAAGGCGAACTGGATGACAGGATAAAAAGATGCGCGGAGGCGTATAAAACCCTTCCTGAGGCGATGAACGGCATGACAGTGGACCGGTTGAAAGCGGAGGTCGAAAGGCTCGAAAGGTCCCTGGAAGAAAAACACCGGTCGTATATTTTATGGGAAGAACAAAAGAAAAAACTCGAGGCCGAAATTGAAAGGGCGAGGAAGGCCCTGGATGACGTAAGTCTGGAAGAAAAGGGGGCGGAATCCAAACTTGCCGAAGCTCAAGACAACCTGAAAGAAGCCGAAAAAGACCTGGAAGAGGCCGGACTGCAGCTCGGGGCAAAGGACAGAAAGCACCGCGATTTTATTGAGATCCTTGGGATAGAAAGCGCTCAAAAAGAGCTTGCCGCGGTAATGGAAAGGGAAAAAACCATCGAAAGGCTCCGGGAGGAAATCAAGAGGCTTGAGGCGGAGGTTGAAACAAACAGGAAAAACGTCGAACAGATGAGAGAGCAAAAACAGATGGAGGAAACAAAACTTGCGGCCATAGCGGCCGAAGGTCGCGAGCTGTCAAAGAGTAAAGAGGAAAAAGAACGAAGCATAAAAGAGACCTGCGGAGAGGCCGACCCCGAACAGGAAATAAAAAGGGTTAATCTTTTACTGGAGGAAATCAGGGAAAACGAGAACCGGGCCAGAGAGAAACTGGAGCAGTCCCGGCTCCAGCGCGACGGGCTGAACAATCAAAAGGCGGGTCTTGAAAATAAACAGGAGGTTTATGAACGCAAATTGACCGACCTTGAAGAAAAACTGAACAGGGCTCTGGCCGAAAAGGGTTTTAAAGACATTCGGGAGGCGGAGTTGCACATTTTTACCGATGAGGAAAAGGAGGCTCTGAAAAGGGAAATATCCGAATACGAAAAATCCAGGCAGGAAATTTCCGCAAGAAAAGACATGATCCAGGAGCGGCTTTCCGGAAGGACGTTGACCGAAGAGGAGTGGAAAAGGATATGCGAAATTTATGAAGAAAAAAAGAAAGTCCGTGACGACAGCATAGGCTTCCTGGAAAAGGCCAAAAACGATTACGAGAGGCTTTCGGCAAATTTTGAAAAGTGGGCGGCGCTCAAAAAAGAGCACGAAAGGTATGTGAGAAAGAAAGAATTGATGGAGGAGATCCAGGCGCTTCTCCGGGGCAACGCCTTTGTGGAATACATTGCGGAAGAAAGGCTCAGGTACATGGCAAGGCAGGCGACGGAATACCTTGGGGTATTGACAAGATACCGCTATGCCCTGGAAATCGACGCCAGCGGCGGTTTTATCATAAGGGACAATGCCAACGGCGGTGTGCACAGGGCGGTCTCATCGCTGTCCGGAGGGGAAATCTTTCTCACGTCCCTGTCTCTGGCGCTGGCCCTGTCAAAACAGATCCAGATGCGAAAACAGAGTCCCCTGGAATTCTTCTTCCTTGACGAAGGCTTCGGTTCTCTGGATTCCGAACTGCTGGACACGGCCGTAGATTCCCTTGAGCGCCTCAGTGCCGGCGACAGGAGACTTATAGGTCTAATAAGCCACGTGGAGGAACTCAAAAACCGCATCTCGCGCCGGATTGTGGTGGAGCCGTCCACTCCTGACGGCAGAGGCAGCCGGGTGAGGATGGAAAGGGTGTAGACCTGTCCGGAATGAAGCGAAAGAACTGCCGACGGTACAGTGTAAGAGCCGGGCGGAAGGAGGAACAAAAGCGTTTCCGGCGGCATATATTTATATTAAAGTTAAAATAATAAACTTAACGGGGGAGAAGAAAATGGAACAGGAAATGAGATACGACGACAGACACGCCGAAGTGCTGGAAATGCTCAGGAGCGACCTCATAGGCGAGCTGGAGGCCATCAACCAGTACGAACGCCACGCCAGAATGTCCGCGCACCCGCCGGCCAGGCAGCTGTTCCACGAAATAGCCAATGACGAAAGACATCATGTGGCGGAACTTTTAAAGATGATTGCCGAGCTTGACCCCAGGCAGGCCCAGGAACTCAGGAGAGTATTTTATTAAGCCCCATTTCAGGGGTCTTTTTATTCGGCCTTATTCAAAGAGTTGTATGCCCAGCGCCTTATAAGTGGCCGCATCCACGTTTCCCGAAGGCCTCAAGCCGTTGGCCTTTTGAAAGGCTCTAACCGCTTCCCGGGTGCCGCCCCCGTAAATCCCGTCGAAATTCCCGTTATAAAAACCATGTGCGGCCAGGCGCTTCTGCACCTCCACCACATCGGAACCTTTTGAGCCTCTGGCCAGGGGCCTTAAGCCGAAAGTAAACGGTCCGTCCACACCTCCCACTATATATACCTTTGTCCCCACTTTAACCCAGTTATACACCTGTTCCACGTGCCTGTTGTGCATGCGGATGCACCCGTGAGATTCGAAGCCTCCGATGGACCAGGGTTTGTTCGTGCCGTGAATCCCGTATATCCCCCATGGGACGCTCAATCTCATCCAGCGCGAACCGAAGCCCTCGCCCCATATGTCTTTTTGTGTTATGGTAAAAAGGCCGATAGGGGTTGGGGTGTCGAAGGTGCCCACGGCCACTGGAAAGGTCTTGAAGGGTTTGCCATCGGATAATACCGTAAGTTTTCTTTCAAGTGCATTGACTACCAGTGTAATTTCCCCGGCAGGGTTTTCGGAATCCGGCTGAGACACGGGTTTTTCATATATCCTTGCAAGTTTGATCCGGGTTTTCAGGCCGAAAATCCCGTCCTGCATTAAACCTTCATTTTTTTGAAACTCTTTTACGGCCGCAGAGGTTTTTTTGTCATAAACACCGCTAATGGATTCTTTAAAATAACCCAATTTTTTCAACTGTATCTGGAGCTCTCGCACATCCCGGCCGCGCATCAGGGGCACCTGCAGTTTCAATATCCTATCTTCGCCGCAGGAACATAAAGGTGCGGCTGTTCCCTTTGAACAAAAAAATGCCAAGAAAGCCAGCATATATACAAAAATCTTAAGATTTTTCCTCATATTACACCTCCGGCTGCAAGCAGTCCTGTTTTATTTTTTGTTGTTTTGTATATTTTAATTCAGGAGGCATACCGCTGTCTTGCCGGGGTAAATCAATTTAAAAATTGATGCGGGTATATACCGGCGCTGTGCTGGGAATTTTTTTTACAAAAAGAAGGTTTTTGAAAGAATGTGTAGAAATAATTGCATATGTGTTATTTTTTATACAGCAAATCGGCAGTCGGGAGGGAAGTCCAGTGAACGCAGATTATCTCATGGATATACGAGTCAGAGATGCCCTGAAAAAAGAGGTCTTCCTTGTACCCCATGACACCGATGTGGAAAAATTAAATGAAATAATGCTGCTAAAAAATCAGGATGAAGTGCTGGTTATTGACGACGATAAAAAGATAGTGGGTATTATCACGAGAAATGACCTTGCAAAAAATCTTGCCAGGGGCATTGACAGAAAAACCGAGGTAAAATATATAATGACACCCAATGTGGTGTTTATGCCGCCCGACAAGCCGCTGCTTGAAGCCCGCAGCGAAATGCGGACACTGGGGATAGGGCGGGCACCCGTATTAGACGAAGAAGGCAATCTCATGGGGCTATTGACCGCAAGGAGCATTTGCGACGGTTTTTCCGGGCAACTGGAGAAAGCCGTGGACTTTCAAAAACTTATTCTTGATAATCTAAAAACCGCGGTATGTATCATAAATGATTCATGCGAAATTCTTTACTACAACAGGGCTTTTGAAGAATTGTTCAAGCCGTCCAAACTCGTAAAGCTCAGCCCTTCGAAGTTTCTGCCCGCAGAGCTGGTGGATAAGATAAAAAAGGGGGAGCATCCTCTAGAAGATATATATTTCGAAAGCAAGGACAATCGAAAGTTCACCTTAAAAACCTGCAGATTTAAATTTGATCAAAGGTTGAGCGGTATAATTTTGAGTATTGAAGAAATCACCAATGTGGTAAGTTTACTTGCGGAACTGGATAAGACCAGCCATAAGCTTATGTATCTTGAGAAGCAGCTGAACAGCCTTAAGGACCAGGAATGCTGTTTTGGAAAACTCGTCACCAAAAATCCGGGCATGATTAAGGCCATCGAACTGGCCAAAAAAATAGCCCCCACCCAGGCGCCGATTCTTATCAGGGGCGAGAGCGGTACCGGCAAGGAACTGCTGGCCAACGCCGTTCATGAAAACAGCGACAGGAAGAATTACCCGCTAATTAAGGTAAACTGCGCCGCCATCCCGCCAAACCTTTTTGAAAGCGAGCTTTTCGGGTACGAAGAGGGGGCTTTTACGGGAGCCAGCAGGTACGGAAAAACGGGCCTCCTGGAGCTGGCCGATAAAGGGACCTTGTTTCTCGACGAGATTGGCGAATTGCCTCTGGAGCAGCAGGCAAAGCTGCTTCGCTTCCTGCAGGACCAGACATTTTATAAAGTTGGGGGCACCCGCCCGATCCATGTGAATGTGAGGATAATTACCGCTACGAACAGGGACCTGGCGGCTCTCATCCACGAAGGTAAATTCCGGGAAGACCTGTACTACCGGATAAATGTAATCACCATTGAAATACCGCCTTTAAGGCAGAGGCCGGAAGACATTGTTCCCCTTGTAAATACCTTTATCCGCGAATATGAAACTTATTATGATAAGAAGATAAACCATATAGACCCCAGGGTATTGAAAACTTTTATGGATTACGGCTGGCCCGGCAATGTGCGCGAGTTGAAAAACGTGGTTGAAAGGATGGTAATCCTTTCGGAAAACGGCCAAATCACCGAGGAGATTTTACCGAGGTATTTAAAAGAAGATGAAATGGGTATAGAACCCATTGGCGAGTTAAACGACCTGGATAAGGCGGCAAATATTGCCGAAAAGCGGGTGATCCTTGATACGCTGAAAAAATACGCCTACAACAAGACAAAAACCGCCCGGGCTTTGAAAATCTCCCGGAGCACTCTTTACAACAAATTGAGACAGTATAATCTGGAAAAGTAAGCGGTTAAAGCTGTAATGAGATGTTATATAATAATCCTGATTTCAATTTTCTTAAAGATTGATTCTAGTGTAGAAACCCTACTTTTTTACTTCTTTTCCCGAACCTTGAAAATTTCATAAGGAATGTTTTGGAA
>NZ_JBJYKD010000020.1:0-57005 GCF_049310025.1 Thermorhabdus hydrogeniformans
CTTTCCAAAACATTCCTTATGAAATTTTCAAGGTTCGGGAAAAGAAGTAAAAAAGTAGGGTTTCTACACTAGAATCATTGACATTAATTTTATCAACTCCCTCTGCCTCCTTAATTTTTATAAATCCTTTCCCATATTTCTTTATACAACTTATAAAACCTTTGGTAATTCTTTGTTTTTTCTACATCAGGCTCTATTATCGTTTTATTTGAATCTATCATATTTTTCGCTGCACTCGATAGGTCTTCATAAAAACCTACTCCAACACTAGTAATAATAGCACTTCCCAACATTTCGCTTTCTACCACTTTAGGTATTATCAATTTCTTTCCCAATACATTTGCAATTATTTCACGCCAAATCCTGCTTAACATCCCCCCTCCACCAGAATATATTTCTTCAGAATTCAAGTTAAGAAAATTTTCTATTATATCTAAATTTAATTTCAGTGAGAAGGATACCCCTTCCATAATTGCTCTTATAAAATCACTTTTTTTTGTATTAATAGTAATTCCTGTAAATGTTCCTTTAACATCAGTTCTCCATATGGGCGATCTCTCTCCTGTCAGGTATGGGAAATACATCAGACCTTTGCTTCCTTCTGGTGCCAATTCGGCTTCCATATCCAAAAGTGAATATACATTCACTCCAGTATTATTAGATAAGGCTATTTCTTTTTCACAAAAGTTGTCCTTGAACCATCTCATGGAAAGGCCGCCCGCATTGACTGGTGCCATAATCAACCACGGAATCTCCCTCGTAAAACATACATTCATAAATCGTTTATCGAATTCCGGTATATCTATTGGGTAGCATATCCTCCCCACTGTACCAACTATCAAATATGGATTATTTTTTTGCTTTACTCCTAGCCCCAGCCCGGCTGAGACGGTATCCATACAGCCTGCTATAACTGGTGTTCCTTCTTTTAAGCCTGTGATCTTTGCAGCCTCTTTGCTTACAAATCCTACTATTTCCTCTGGAAAAAACAAATCCGGCAATTTATCAGCATCAATTCCTAAGGCATTGCATAGCTCTATGGACCAGTTGCGATTATAAATATCCATCAAAAGCGTTGTGCTGCCCCTTGTCACATCCATCGTAAACTTATTTGTAAGCTTATAAACCAAATAGCCGGTCGGTGTTAGGAACTTATAAATTTTTTTATATAAATCCGGGAAATTATTTTTTATCCATAATATTACCGGAGCTGAATAAGAACCAGGAAAAACCCTATTTCCGGTTATACTGAAAACCTTTTTTTCCCCTACAAGGTCTTTAATGTAATCTACTTCATTATTCGCTCGTCTGTCTAATTGCATTATCGCATTAAGAAGAGGCTTCCCTTCTTTATCAACGCAAACAGTGGCATTAGTACAACTAATCCCTATGCCTATTGGTGTCTTTGTGCTTACTAGCGATTCTCTGCAAGTTATCACTTCTCTTATTCCTTCCACTATATTTTGCCACCATTCTTCGGGATTCTGCTCAGCTTGTCCAGGTTCACGAGAAATAAGGTTATAGTTGCGATAACTTTGCTTAATCAATTTCCCGGTTGTATCGAACAGCCCTATTTTACAACCCGTTGTCCCAATATCAATTCCCAAAATTTTTTTCATAAAAACTCCTACTTTTAAATATTAGAATTATTGTAATTTTATAAGAGTTTTTAGGGCCAGGTAATTTTCTTTCATTTCAAAAGCTTTTTTCCAATCATCCAGGGATACCACTTCAGTTAGTAATCTCCTCGCATTTATTTTTTTCGAAGCAATCATATTCAGAACTTCTCTTTGTTCATCGGGAACAGCGGCGGAAGAACCGGTAAAATTAATTTCCCTGTAATGTATCCAATTGGGGTCAATGGATATTCTTGAGCTTTCAGGGGAACCAGCGAAAAGCAACAGTGTTCCACCTTTTTTTACACATGTCAGGGCTTCTTCTATAACGGTGGGGATACCAACGTCTACGATGGCCACATCAACCCCTTCACCGTTAGTAAAATCTAAAATTTCCTCTTTAGTGTGATTTAAGGTGGGATCGATTAGCAAGTCTGCTCCTAACTCTCTGGCCAGAACCCTTTTCTCTTCTTTAGGCTCAATCACAATAATGCTTTCAGGGCCAATCATACGTGCCAGTTGAATATGACAAAGCCCAATAAAACCGGCTCCAAAAATAGCCAGTTTTTGTCCCTTTTTTAAATTACTTCTCTTAATGCCGTGATATGCCGCAGTCACAGGCTCTGACAATGCTGCTTCCAGATAATCTATTTCTGCAGGCAATTTGATAACATTACCTTTTTCTATGGCGTCTTTTGGAACTTTCACATATTCCGCAAAGCCCCCATCGATTTCATACCCGATGGTCTTCCGGTTTACACATATATTTTTCCTGTCATCCCTACAGCAGTAGCATTGCCCACATGGTATCATTGGATAGACAGTTACCCGGTCTCCTGCTTGAAATTGTTGAACTCTTTCTCCAACTTGTACAACTTCACCGGAAAATTCATGGCCAATTATTTTCGGGCTAGGTATTCTTTTTGCCCCTTTATATATCCTTACATCGGTTCCGCAAACCCCGGCATATTTAACTTTAACCAGGATTTCTTCATCATTTATTTCAGGTACACACACTTCTTCTATCGATATATGACCTGGACCATGAAAAACCAGTGCTTTCATCTTTTTATTTAACACCATAAGTCACCCCTAATTTTTTACACCTAATAACTCTTTTATACTTTCCTCAGATAGAGGTTGCCCCTTACCATTGAGTAAAATATGCAGTTTTGCATTTGCCTCTACATCTTCCGCTATATTAAATGCTTCTTCTAAGTTTTGTCCAATAGTAATTAACCCGTGATTTTTCATTATAACAGCTTTCTTACCCTTAATGGTTTCTGAAACAGCATCCGCTAGTTCCTTTGAACCGGGTTTAAAATAAGGTACCAATGCCACCGGACCAACCTTACTCGCAAAACCAGGAGTGTAAAAAGGTATGATTTCACTATCTTTTTCGGTTAAGATGCCAACACATATGGAATATAATGAGTGGACATGAATTATGGCATTTACTGACGGCATCTTTTTATAAATGCTGAGGTGTAAACCAATTTCCTTAGAAGGTTTTTCTCCTTCGATTAAATTTCCATCTAAATCTACTACTGATATTTCATTTTCTCTAATTCTACCAAGCGAATACCCAGTTGGTGTAATTAAAACTCTTTCATTTACCCTTAAGCTTATATTTCCACCCGAACCTGTGACCATTCCCTTACTATATACATTTCGACAATATTCGACTAATTCTCTTTTTTCCACATTCATTTTAATGTTTCCTACCTCCGTATTTAATACATAATATATAATTCTAAAGTGTTGTATTTGACATTTCATTTGATAATTATTTCTCTTTTTTTGAAAAGATAACCTTGTATAATATATATAAATTTATTTAGAAAATAAAATTTTAAATTATGCATTTTGCATATTTATCAAAATTATTCTCATCACTCGCTCAGCAGCTCTTTCGACGAATATGTCTGCCTTTTTAAAAGCCTCTTCTAGTGACATAGGTTTTTCTATGATACACTCTATGCCATCTATTATTCCTTCATCGAAAAGTTCATAGGCATCATCGTGGATACTTCCAACAATGGCCACAACAGGTATTCCGTGTTTTTTGGCAATCTTCGATATACCATAAATAGTTTTGCCATTTAAAATCTGTTTATCAATACGTCCCTCACCGGTTATTAATAACGATGCGTCTTTAATGTACTTTTCAAATTGTGTAACATCAATAATTATGTCAATACCCCTTTTTAATTCGGCATTTAAAAAGGCCACAAGACCGGCTCCCAATCCTCCGGCGGCACCTGCTCCAGGAAAATCTATAATGTCTATACCCAAATTATCTTTAATTACATTAGCCAAATGTTCTAGATTTTTATCGAGTATTTCGATCATTTTTATATCTGCACCTTTTTGAGGACCGTAAATACATGATGCCCCGTTCGGGCCACACAACGGATTGCTGACATCACATGCTACTTCTATTTTTGTCGTTTTTATTCTTTTATCTAAGTTACTCATATCTATTCTGATAATTCTATTAAGTTGACCCCCACCAAAACCAATTTCTTCCCCTTTTTCGTCTAAGAATTTTATTCCCAACGCCTGAGCCATTCCGACTCCACCATCATTTGTAGCACTACCGCCCAGGCCGATAATAATCTTATCACATCCCAAATCTAGGGCTTTCTTTATCATCTGTCCCGTTCCATATGATGTAGTAATTAAAGGATTTCTTTTTTCAGGTGGAACCAATGCAAGTCCCGAAGCATTGGCCACTTCAATAATAGCTGTTTTCCCATCATCAAGAATTCCGAAAAACGAATTAACTTCTTCCCCCAAGGGACCGATAACTTTTGTTTCAATAATTTTCCCTCCGACCACTGAAATTAGCGTTTCTACAGTACCTTCTCCGCCGTCGGCCATGGGAATCTTGACAATTTCAACATTCTTTAATATTTTCCTGATTCCTCTTTCGATGGCATTGGCAACTTCCTTTGACGTAAGGCTTTCCTTGAAAGAATCAGGTGCAATTACTACCTTCATGAAAATAATCCTCCTAAAAAATTAAGCATTAAAAGTTTTAACTGAATGGCTTCAAACAAATATTAAGAAATCCAAATTTATTATATGTAGGTATGCACTTTTATGTAATTAATTAAATGCATAAAAAAATCTTTTTGTTAAAACTATTTTTTATGCACTTTTACACTTAATATTCTATTAATATCAAATGTTTATTCGCCTTTAAGAATTGATATAAAAAAAGACCTGCCAAAGGCAGGTTTTAAAAAGGGTATTTTAGTATTAAATTCACAACATCTCTTTTAAACAAATTAGTGAAAAATTTCGCTTAGAAAATTAATGATTTTTACTATATATAAAATCCGCGACATCAAAAAGAAGTTTTTTCATTCCTATTTCCGGCAGTTTCTCTATAGCCTTTTTCGCCTTTTCTATATACCGCTTCGCCACCCGCTCGGCAAACTCCACTCCCCCGGACTCTTTTATTATGCTCAATGCCAGGTTTACTTCTTCCCTGTCCAGACTGCCCTTATCTAAAATGCGTTTGAGCTCGCCCCTTCGTGGGGAATGATTTAGCGCAAAAATCGCCGGGAGGGTTATAACCCCTTCTCTGATGTCCACTCCAGCTGGTTTGCCCAGCTTTTCTTTATCTCCGGTCACATCCAGCAGGTCGTCGATTATCTGGAAAGCGGTGCCGAGTCTAATACCGTATTGATAAAGGGTGCTGACCACCTTCTCCGGAGCTTTCGCCGCCATGGCTCCCAGCTTGCAACTCAGGGCGAACAAAAGAGCGGTCTTTCTCTGGATCCTGTAGAGGTAATTCCTTACGGTTATGCCGGTATTGAAAAGGTCTTCCCTCTGTTTTATCTCTCCCTCGCAAATTCTGTACACCACTTTTGACGTGCTTTGAAGTATATCAAAATCCTTAAATGACGCCAGCAGCTCAAAAACCCGGCAAAAAATAAAATCCCCCGCGAAGACCGCTACATCTTTTCCCAGCCGGGACTGAATACTGGGAACCCCTCTGCGCAGAGGGGAGTCGTCAATAATATCGTCGTGCACCAGTGTGGCTGTATGGATCAACTCTATCGCCACCGCCAGTGGCTTAACCTTTTCAAAATCGTAGTCCCCAAATCTTGCCGCTGCCAGCACCATCGCCGGCCTCAACCTTTTCCCTCCGGAGTTTATCATGTCTTCCAGAGGTTTTTTTATAAGGCTTACGCGGGTATAAACCGCCTTTTTTAAATCTTCATCCAATATCGAAAGTTCTTCTTCCAGTTCCCCCAGTATTTCTCTATTCACCTTATCACCAACCTTAAAATTTCGCAAAAGACACTTTTTATATCATAAGTATAAACATTTTGTTTAAAAAAGTCTACATTTTTTAAAGAACATGCGGATGTTCGTGCATTTGTCTCGTTTAAATGTCTATCATTCAATATATCATGCTCAATTTTTAATACAGTAACAAACTTGATGCGGCAATGCACAAAAAAGGATATCCCGGGACCGATGAAGAAATAAATATAAAAATATAAATCATTTTTAATAAATTTTTATTATAAAATATGGAACTTTTTTAAAAAAAATACGTCCAGGTAATGTGAACTTCATTTACAAAGACAGGGGGTGTTTGTTTGCCGCTTTTGGAATTAAAAGGCATATCCAGGGTGTACAGAAACGGGCAGGTGATGATTGAAGCCCTTAAGAATGTTGATTTGTGTATTGAAGAAGGGGACTTCATCTCCATAATGGGGCCGTCTGGCTCTGGAAAGTCCACCCTTCTCAATATAATGGGCTGCCTGGACCAGCCCACGGAGGGCACTTATGAAATCGCCGGCCGGAGGGTGGAAAAAATGAGCGACAGCCAGCTGGCCGATATCCGCAATCAGTTCATAGGGTTTGTATTTCAGGGATTCCACCTTCTGCCGGATCTGGACGCTCAGGCCAACGTAGAACTGCCGCTCATTTACCGGGGTGTAGGAGGCAAAGAACGCCGGCGCATGGCTATCCGGGCTCTGGAGTCCGTAGGTCTTGAAGACAGGCTCCATCACCTGCCATCCCAGCTTTCGGGCGGAGAACAACAGAGGGTGGCCATCGCCAGAGCCATAGTCGGAGAACCCAAAGTCCTTCTCGCCGACGAACCCACCGGCGCCCTTGATTCTCGCACCGGTGAAATCATCATGGCCATTTTCCGGCGATTGAACAGGGAAATGGGGATAACCATTGTCCAGGTAACCCATGAAGAAAACATCGCCCGGCATGGCAAACGGGTATTTCACCTCCTCGACGGTGAAATAGACCGTATTGAAGAGTTTGCTCAATAAACGACAGGGAATTCAGGGAGGTACATAAAAAATGATCCAACGCACCGTGATGATTGCCTTGATTATAGTAATCGTCCTGGGGGGAGGTTTCTATGCATACAGGGAACTGGTACCGCCACCGGAAGTAAAGGCCAAAGGTCCGGTTTACTCCACCAAACCGGTGATCCGTGGGGATATTACCGTGGGGGTTGAGGCAACGGGTCCATTAAATCCCTCCAGGAGCGGAGGAATACAGGCACCCGGAGGCTTTCGCGACTCGTCAACGACGTCCGTTCAATACACAATAAGCGAATACCTAGCGGAAGAAGGCAGTGAAGTTAAGCAGGGGCAGCTCATCGCCAGGCTTGAAGCGCCGGACCTTGAAATACAGATCGAAAATTTGAGAGACGAACTGGAGAGTGAAAAAAATTTTCTTGCCGATCTGACGGGTATTTCGCCGGAGAATTTATACGAAATCAACCCATCCCAGGGGGTAACCCTCAGAGCACCCATTGACGGCAGGGTTACGGGACTCGGCGTGAAGGAAGGCGATGAAATCAAACAGGGTCAGATTGTGGCACGGGTGGTGGACGACTCAAAATTCAAGATAAATGCAAAGCTGTACTCCAATGAGTTCAAACTGGTTAAAAAAGGCCAGAGGCTGGCTCTGCAGTTTTCCATATTTGACGGCGTTTACGACGGTTACATAACCGACATCAATCCCAACCCCGTTCCGGACGGCGGCGAAAACGGCCGGGCAACGGGATTTGTTTACTGGATTACCGTTGAGGGAAAAAATCCCGGCCTGGTAACCCCGGGAGTTGAAGTAAGCCTTGGCATACCGTCGGAAGACAATGACGATACAAAAGTGCGGTGGTTTGCAAACAATGCTAAAGTTGAAAGTTTTGTAAATGAAGAGCAGGTCCTGTCAACGGTGGAGGCCCTGGCCACCAGAGTTCACGTAAAAGAGATGGATGTTGTGAAAAAAGGAGACCCGCTTATCTCTCTGGCCGGCAGTGACGTCCAGCGGACCATTGAAGAAAAACTGGATAAGATACGCGACAAGGAATCGGAACTGATGCAGCTTTTATCCAGAGCCGGTCAGATGGAAGTTCGTGCGCCGATGGACGGCGTCGTGGCAAGATGGGAGAAGCAGCCCGGTGAAACGGTACGGCCCGGAGAATGGATGGGGTATATTTTCAATACGTCCGATATGGGAATGTGGGTGCAGGTCGACGACGTGGACGTACTGATGGTCAAACAGGGAGCCCCGGTAAGGATAACTGTGGACGCTCTCCCCGGAGAGGTCTTTGAAGGAGAAGTAATGCAGGTGGCCACTATGGGGCAGGATGTCAACGGGATTCCGCAGTTTGGCGTAGATATACGTGTCAAAGGCGGGCCAAAACTCAGGCCGGGCATGCAGGCCCACGCCTACATAGACGCCGGTAGCGCCAAAAACGTACTGCTGGTGCCGCTGGAAGCCATTTTTGAAGAAGACGGCACTCCAAAAGTGGAAATTCTCAACAAGGACGGGACCACAAAGGTGGTGGCCGTAAAACTCGGGCTTATGAACGACAGAGTAGCGGAAGTGAAAAGCGGGGTCAGCGAAGGAGAACTGGTTATTACGGGAAGCAGCGCAGACCTCCTGCCCAGTCAGCACATAGGCTCCCAGGACACCCTGCTGCCGCAGAACAATAATAAAGACGGCAGCGGTGCCGGTGAAGGCCAGAACAGCTCAAAACAAGGCGGCACCAGTCCCACCGCTCCATCCAATTAAGGAGGGGGTAACAATGTTTAATGCAAAATACATACACTCCTTCCTTATAAGATTCGTGTTTGCCGCAAAGATGGCTGCCCACGGCATTCTGGCCCACCCCCTGCGCTCAGCCCTGACCATACTGGGGGTTGCCATAGGCGTGACATCGGTGGTCAGCCTCATGGGAATCGGCGAAGGCGCCAGGCGGGCGGTGGTGGCTCAGTTTGAAAGCCTGGGGTCCAATGTGATAGCCATAAAGGCCAACGACCCTTCCGTGGTTTTTAAACCCGAAGAGGCGGCGGAACTGGTCGAGCGGGTGGAAGGTCTTGAGATGGCCACTCCCGTGGTCAATACCAAGGCGGTTATGAAGTGGAGAAGAGCCAGAGGTACCGTCAACATAGTGGGGGTTAACGGCGATTTTCCTTTGATCAGAGATCATGGCATAATTGCGGGGCATTTCTTTACAAAATGGCATGTCGATCAGCGCTCCCCCGTAGCCGTCCTGGGATATAACATGGGCACCGGTTTAATGGGAGGCCGCAGCCCCGTGGGCCAGACCATAACCTTAAACGGTGATACTTTCCGGATAATCGGCGTGCTTGCGGAAAAAGGACCCGGCAGGGCCGATGGCGTCGACGATAAAATCATCATCCCGTACACCACGGCGCTAAAAATAGCGGGCAAGAAGACGGTGGAAGAAATCTGGGCGAAGGCCGCTTCGCCTCAGGACGCGGACCTGGCGGTGGTCCAGCTGGGAAGGATTTTTAAGCGCAAGCTGGGCCTTGACCAGAACGCCCCTACCATTATTCCAACGGGCAACGGGGGTGACCGGCCGGCAGGCCCCATCGAGGGAGCCCCCCACACAAAAATGTCACAAAAGGTCGTCCCCGCCGGGACTCCTGGTGAAAACCCCCCGGATAAACCCGCAATTCCGGGCAGCGAAGCTTTAATCACCATCACCAGTTTAAACCAGCTGGTGAAAGAAGCGGACCGCGCCAACCGTGTGATGACACTCCTGCTGGGCGGAATTGCGGCGGTCTCTCTGCTGGTGGGTGGCCTCGGCATTATGAACATAATGCTGGTGGCGGTGACGGAGAGGACTGAAGAAATCGGGGTAAGAAGGGCGCTTGGCGCCAAGCAGAGCGACCTTTTGATACAATTTCTGCTGGAAGCCCTTTTTGTGAGCGGCATTGGCGCCGTAGCCGGTACGGCCGGAGGCATATGGGGTCTCAACATCTTTGAGCGCTACGGTTTTGAAACGGCGGTAAGCTTCCATGCCATAAAAATCGCAGTCATAGTCGCCCTCGGGTCGGGTCTTTTGTTTGGGATTTACCCGGCAATATCGGCATCATCAGTTCCGCCCATTCAGGCTTTAAGAAGGCAGTAATAGGGTTCATACCGGGCGTTACTATAAAACAGGGAAGGGATGTCAGAAATTCGGAGACATCCCTTCTCTTCCAGCTTTCAATTTCGGCTTTTATTTTCAATATTTGAAGTTCCATGAAATTTCATCTTTCTGTTTCAGCAATTTTTCATACATAGCCTTTTTGTCGACCGCAATTCCCATTTCCTTGGCCTGCTTAATCAGAAAATTGTAGCGATCTATGGCAGCCTCAATCCTGGAAACTGCCGCATCCACCGCGTCGGGGTCGTTTTTGACCCATTGAAAAGCTCTCTCGGCCAGATTTATTTCCTCCCGGGCCTTTTCTACCTCATCAATAAAACTTTCATTCCACTTGTTGTGGTTTCTGTCAAGACTTTCAGTCATGACAGCTCCCCTCCAGAAAAATCTATATAATATGTTTATGCAGCGAGGGGAGAAAAAATGTGAAGATTATTTCAGCAGTGTTCTCACACTTCCTATCATGTATAAAGATCCCGCAAAAACTATTACGTCTTCTGGCAAGGCCAGTTCAAAGGCGAGATTAACCGCGTCGGCTATTTTATCCCTTGAAAATATATTTATCTTATAGCTGCTTGAATCGGTTTCACCGACACACCTCTCCCTAAAGCCTTCGCGGTCGCCCCACCTCGACACCTGCCGCGATACCCTGGCCATAGCTTCAGCCAGTTCTTCCGCCGGGAGGGCTCTGGGGCTGTCCGGTAAGGTGGCAATGGCTGTATCAACATGTGGAATTATCTGTGCAATCATATCTTCGTAATCTTTATCTTTCAAGACACCCATGACCAGGATTTTTCTCCTGCCGTGAAAATATTTTTCCAGGGCGTACACCAGGGTTTTTACGCCGGCTATGTTGTGGGCACCGTCTATCAAAACCGTCGGCTCTCTTCTCAGAATCTCGAGCCTGCCGGGCCACCTTGCATCCCGCAGGCCGGAATAGACGGCTTCCCGGCTTATATGGACCCCGTAAAGGCTGAGAGCTTCAACGGCCCCTACCGCCGCCGCAGCATTGTCGAACTGGTGGGCGCCCATGAGTTTTATTTCAAGCCGTCTGTAAACGCTTTTTGGCGTCTCAAGGTCAAAAACAAGGCCGTCCTGTTCATCGCGCAGCACCTTATAGCTTATTTCATTACCGGTCTTTTCAATTCCCGGCTTAACCACCCTTACCAGCGAGCATCTTCGGGCTTTGCATGTTTCCTCTATAACCTCCATGGCCTCCGGTTCCTGTGGACCCGTCACCACGGGGACACCTTCTTTTATTATCCCGCATTTTTCCCGGGCAATGTCAGCCAGGGTGTTGCCCAGATACTGCTGGTGATCATAACTTATGGGGGTTATGACGCTCACCATGGGAGTGGCCACATTGGTGGCGTCCAGCCTGCCGCCCATCCCCACTTCCAGCACCAAAAAATCCACGGCCTGTTCTCTGAAATATAAAAAGCCTATGGCGGTGACCACCTCAAATTCCGTCGGAGAACCGATGCCCTGTTCTCTCATGTAGAAAACCGCATCCCGGACTTTCTCCGCAATCCTTACCAGATCCAGGTCGGTAATATTTTGCCCGTTGACCCTCATCCTTTCGTTAAAAACCTCAAGGTAGGGCGATGTGTAAAGCCCTACCTTGTATCCGGCCGCTCTCAGAATGGAGTCGAGCATGGCACAGGTGGAACCCTTGCCATTGGTCCCGGCCACATGGATTATGTTCATGCCCCTGTGGGGTTTGCCCAGTATGTCAAGAAGACTTGTGATGTTATCCAGCCCAAGTTTTACACCGAATTTATTCAGGCCATGAATGAAATTTAAAGCCTCTTCATAGTTTAACATATATATCCCTTCTGTAAATTTAAATTATCATATTTACCTTAATTCGCTCATCATCCGGAGCCTTTGCTCAACTTTTTGCAGCATATCCCTGTAGTCCCTTTGTTTCTGCCGTTCCTTGTCCACCACATCGGCCGGAGCCTTGGCCAGAAATCCCTGGTTGCCCAGCTTCTTTTCAACCCTTTCGATCTCCTTTTTAAGATTATCTTGCTCCTTTTTGAGTCTCGCGATCTCTGTTTCGATATCCACCAGGCCTTCCATGGGCACGAAGATTTCGGCGCCCTTAATGACACATGTCACCGCTTTATGAGGCGCCGGCGCATCCTGGGGTAAAAATTCCATGTTCTCCACTTTGGCAAGGCTGTAAATGACATTTACATTTTCCTTCAGGATATTCAACACCCCCGGATCGCCGACCCTGGCAAAAACCCTGGCTTTCTTTGCCGGGGGCACATTCATTTCCGCCCTGATGTTCCTGATACCCCTTACGGCGTCCATAATTATTTCCATATCCTTCGCATCTTCAAAATCCCAATCCGGATTGAATTTGGGCCAATCGGAAACCATTATGCTTTTGCCCAGATGGGGGATATTCTGCCATATCTCCTCGGTAATGAAAGGCATAAAGGGGTGCAGCAGCTTCAATGCCCTTTCAAGGGTGGTCCACAGCACCGCTCGGGTTCGCTGTTTTGCCTCTTCATCGCCGCCGTACAGGTCTATCTTGGCCATCTCGATGTACCAGTCGCAAAACTCGCTCCAGAAAAAGTCGTAAATTTTTTGAGCGGCCATACCTATTTCAAATTCATCGAGTGATTCTGTCACATCCCTGGTAACGTCATTTATCCTCTTCAAAATCCACCGGTCTTTCAATGTGAGCTGGGTTGTGTCTATTTCCCCGGACTCAAAACCCTCAAGGTTCATCATGACAAAACGGGAGGCGTTCCATATCTTGTTGGCAAAGTTGCGGCTTGACTCAACTTTCTCCCAGTAAAATCTCATATCGTTGCCGGGAGCATTGCCGGTGCTCAGGGTAAACCTAAGGGTATCGGCACCGTATTTATCGATAACCTCCAGGGGGTCTATGCCGTTGCCGAGGGATTTGCTCATCTTGCGGCCCAGGGCGTCTCTCACAAGGCCTGTTATGACCACATACTTGAAAGGCTCCCGCTTCATGAATTCCATGGCGGAGAATATCATCCTGGCCACCCAGAAAAATATTATGTCATAACCGGTGACCAGCACCGTGGTGGGATAAAAGTATTTGAGGTCCTCGGTATCGTCGGGCCATCCCAGGGTGGAGAAAGGCCACAGAGCCGAGCTGAACCAGGTATCCAGCACATCCGGGTCCTGCTCCAGGCGGTGACTGCCGCATTTCGGGCACACGGTCAGGTCTTGCCGGGAAACCGTCATTTCCCCGCAATCATTGCAGTACCATGCCGGAATCCTGTGCCCCCACCAGAGCTGGCGGGAGATGCACCAGTCGTGGATGTTTTCCAGCCAGTTCAGGTATATTTTCGTGAATCTCTCGGGTACAAATCTTACCCTGCCCTGCTTGACGACCTCTATGGCAGGCCCCGCCAGGGGCTTCATCCTGACAAACCACTGCTTGGAAACCATTGGCTCCACCGTGGTATGACATCTGTAACAATGGCCCACGCTGTGGGTCAAATCTTCTATCTTCTCCAGATGCCCTTTTTCATCCAGTTCTTTTATTATAAGTTTACGGCACTCATAGCGGTCCATGCCGGCATATTTTCCGGCATTTTCATTCATGCGGCCGTTCTCATCCATCACATTAATTACCGGAAGGTCGTGCCGCAGGCCCATTTCAAAGTCGTTGGGGTCATGGCCGGGCGTGACCTTCACAGCACCGGTGCCGAATTCCATGTCCACATAAGAATCGGCTATAACCGGGATCTCTCTGCCCACCACAGGAAGAATCAGGATTTTTCCGATAAGGTTCGCATAGCGCTCATCTTCGGGATTTACGGCGACGGCGGTGTCTCCCAGCATCGTTTCGGGGCGGGTGGTGGCCACCGTAAGATGCCCGGAGCCGTCTTTTAAGAAGTATTTTACATAATACAACTTACCGGTCTCTTCTTCGTGTTCCACCTCAATATCCGAAAGCGTGGTCTTGCATGTGGGGCACCAGTTGACGATATAGTCGCCCCTGTATATGAGCCCCTTCTCGTAAAGACGGACAAATACCTCCCTTACGGCGCGGCTCAAGCCTTCGTCCATGGTAAAGCGCAATCTGGACCAGTCGCAGGAGGCCCCCAGTTTTTTCAACTGTTTTATTATGGTTCCGCCGTATTTCTCTTTCCATGCCCACACCCTTTCAAGGAACTTTTCCCTGCCCACGTCGTATTTGGAAAGGCCCTCTTCCGCCAGCTGTTCTTTGACCTTTGCCTCTGTGGCAATTCCCGCATGATCGGTGCCCGGAAGCCACAGGGTTGAATAACCCTGCATTCTTTTAAACCTGATGAGAATATCCTGCAGGGTGTTGTTCAGGGCATGCCCCATGTGCAGCTGCCCCGTAACATTGGGCGGGGGAATTACTATGGTAAAAGGCTCTTTGTCGGGCGCCGCAGCGGCGTAGAAGAAATTTTCTTTTTCCCAGAATTCATACCATTTATCCTCTACATCCTTTGGGTTGTAAACAGAAGGAAGGTTTTTCTCCAACTGAAATCAACTCCTTTCATAATAAAAAAGCCGTTCGCCCAGAAAGGACGAAAGGCCTGCTTCCGCGGTACCACCTTAATTCTCCTGCGAGCGCTCCGGGCTTTAACGGGCTTATGCCGTCTCCGGCTACTATTTTCGCCGGAGAAGCTCAGGGGCGACCTTCAAAGTACCCTCCAGGAAGGCTTTCAGCCTTGGCCTCCCTCTCTGGATGGAGGATTGCTTCTACTCCTCCCCGTCAACGCTTTATAGAATTTTCCTGTCAATATTTTAAACTCAGGCGAAGCCGTTGTCAAGTTATGGGACCCGGAAGCCGGGTTAATTTACAATTCCTGAGGTAATCAGTAGTATCATGGCGACCCCTACCAGGATACGGTAATAAGCGAAGGGTTTTAAAGAGTTTTTTGTGAGGTATGACAGGAATTTGTCCACCGCCAGCAGGGCAACTATAAAAGACATCACAAACCCGATGCCTAGGGCCTGCCATTCGATGGCGCTCATGCTCGCAAATCCCTTTAACAGGGAATACGCGGTGGCGGCGAACATTGTAGGTATGGCCAGGAAAAATGAAAATTCCGCAGCCGCTTTAACGGAAAGACCGGCAGCCATACCGCCCATGATGGTGGACGCAGACCTTGACATGCCCGGAAAAAGCGACAGACACTGGGCCAGGCCGATAACAAAAGACTGTCCCAGGCCGGCCTCATCAATGTCGTCCACTCCATTTCGCCCAAAGGCTTTTTCCACTATGAGGATGAGAATTCCGCCGGCGATAAGCGCCAGGGCCACCGTAAAAGATGAAAAAAGGTATTTTTCGATGTAGTCGTTTAACAAAACGCCGAAAGCGGCCGACGGTAAAAATGCTATAAGCATTTTAAACCAGAGGTTAAAACCCCGCTGGCCGGGCAATATGTGGGCGAAGGAATCCACAATTTTTTTTCTGTAGTAGTATACCACAGCCAGGATGGCCCCCAGCTGTATCACTATCTCGAACATGGTGTGAAAACTTCCGCCTTTGAAACCGATTAAATCACCGGTGATTATGAGATGGCCGGTGGAGGATATGGGCAGAAATTCCGTAAGCCCTTCCACAACGCCCATAATAAAAGCTTTTGTCAGCAAACTCATTCCATATTCTCCTATCATAAAAAAATTTTATCTTTCGTAAACTTCGGGATTTACCACATGAAGCGGCCTTTTGCCTTCCAGAGCGGCCAGCAGGTTTTGGGCGGCAAGGCACGCCATTTGCGTCCTGGTCTCTATCGTGGAAGTGCCGATATGGGGGGTGAGGACGGTGTTTTCGAGTTCCATAAGCCGCGGGTGAATGCGCGGCTCTTTTTCGAAGACGTCGAGCCCGGCTCCGCCCAGATGGCCGCTCTCCAGGGCTTTCACCAGTGCCTCTTCGTCCAAAACGGGCCCCCGCGAGGTATTTATGAGGAAAGCCCCTTTTTTCATCAGGGCCAGTTCTTTTTCCCCTATCAGGTGAAACGTCTCTTCCGTCAACGGCACGTGAATGCTGACCACATCGGACTCCCTTAACAGCTCCTCCAGAGGTGTAAAATAGCACTCATCTTTTTGGTCCGATGAACCGGACCTGGGCTTTCTCTGAAAGTATTTCACTTTCATCCCAAAGGCCTTTGCCCTGCGGGCCACGGCCTGACCTATTCTCCCGAAACCGACAATCCCCAGGGTCTTACCCGTCAACTCCATTCCCAGCATGGCCATGGGTCCCCATCGATAGGGCTTTTTCAGGCGCAAAATCCGGTCGGCCTCCGCAATTCGCCGGGTCACGGCAAGCATTAGGCCGAAAGCCAGCTCCGCCGTGGCTTCAGTCACCACGTCCGGCGTGTTTGTCACCACGATCCCTCGGCGCGTAGCGGCAGCCACATCAATGTTATCATAGCCCACTCCGTAATTGCTGATAACCTTCAAGTTGGAAGC
Organism: Thermorhabdus hydrogeniformans; assembly: GCF_049310025.1. Lineage (NCBI taxonomy): Bacteria > Bacillati > Bacillota > Clostridia > Thermosediminibacterales > Tepidanaerobacteraceae > Thermorhabdus > Thermorhabdus hydrogeniformans. The sequence goes on from NZ_JBJYKD010000020.1 coordinate 16,504, forward strand.
ATGGGAAAGCAGGTCTTCATTGACCTTTACACCTACGGCAAGCAGCCCCTCTATCTCCTTAACTCTTTCATAAAGCTCTTCCCTGGGGATGGCCTCATTGGAGTCGTGATAATCCACACGGCATTTTGAAAAAAGTTCGGTCAAGCCCTCCCTGGGAATATTTCTTGTCACAAGTACTTTAAACTTCATTTTCCCACACCTCCTCTATGACCTTTGACGCTGCCTTCGCCATCGCCCTGTATCCCTCCCGGCTCGGATGAACCCCGTCAAAATCAAATTCCGGCTTTATGCGGCCGGAATCGCCGACCAGTGCCCTATAAAAATCTATGTAAGGTATGCCCTCTCTTAAGCAAAATTCTTTCAAAAAGCCCCGGAATTTTTCCAGCTTTTTCTCCACCACCGGATCATCGGCGGGTATGGGAATGCCTGTAACGGGCTTAATTCCCAGCGCCTTTGCTTTTTTTACAATCTTGCTCAAATTATTTTCCATTGACTCCAGGGAATATTCGTTAAAGGCGTCATTGGTGCCGCCCGTGACAATAAGCACTTCGGGCGAAAAGGATTGCACATCCCGTTCAAATCTTTCGAGCATTCCATCCAGTGTATCCCCGTTGACACCCTTATTAACGATATCCCAACCTCTTTCCCGGCGCAAAATGCCCACCCACGAATCCTCCGGAGTAAACGGATAACCTAGTGTTATTGAATCCCCCAGAGCCACAATTTTATGATTTTTTACAGGTTTCACTTCCATTCCCCTTCTTTCCGGAAAACATTGCCTACATGCCTGCCAGCCTGATATTTTATTCTGATATTTTTTTTGCCGGTGGGGATTGTCGAAATCCTTCCTCACATCTTGTGTGATTCTAATTTTACCCTGTCTCTGTGTTTCTGAAAGAGTATGTTTGCGGTTTCGTTTGATACGGCTTCCCTGACGCCGCTCTTTTGCGCGAAGGCGTCCACGGCCCTGGCCCCTTCTTCGGGATTGATCAGCCTTCCAGGACCTCCCACACATCCGCCCACGCATGCCATGCCCTCGACAAAATTGGCCTCCAGAGTGCCTTCCTCCACGGCGTCCAGTATCTGCTTGCATTCCTTTATGCCGTTGCCGTGGCGGGCTTTTACTATAGTGCCGGGCCGCATTTTTTTGATACTATTTACGATAGCCGTAGAAACTCCACCGGTGTGGGCGTAAATCCTGCCGTCATGGGAGGCGTCGGCTAAGGGGGTTTTCACCTCCAGACTCGCCGGATCCAGTTTGTAAGCCTCAAATATTGCCGCCAGTTCCTCGAAGGTGAGCACACAGTCCACCGCATCTTTGAGTTCGGGCAGTTTGGCTTCTGTCTTTTTGGCGATGCACGGCCCGATAAAAACCACTTTGGCGTTTTCATCTTCGGCCTTAATAAAACGGGCTATAGCCACCATAGGCGAGACCGAATCGGATACCATCCCGGCTATTTTCGGCCTGTAGCCCCTTGCCATCCTCACAAAAGGCGGGCAGCAGCAGGAGGTTATCATGAATTTATCGCCCCGGTCCATGCGCTTTAAAAACTCCTCCGCCTCTTTTACGGTAATCATGTCGGCGCCCAGAGCCACCTCGATTACGTCGTAAAATCCCAGCATCAGGAGAGCCGTCTTTACCTGTTCCTCGCCAACCTCCGGTCCAAACTGCCCGGCAAAGGCCGGCGCCAGCACGGCGTAAACCCGCCTGTGCTTTTTTATGAGATTTATGGTCTGGGCGATTTCCGCCTTATCGGTGATGGCCCCCTCGGGACACGCAACGATGCAGAGCCCGCAGGAAAGACACTTGTCCATATCCACCGCAGGCCCGCCCTTTTCATTCATGCGGAAGGCTCCGTGCGCGCAGGAGACTTTGCAACCGCAATTGTCTTTGTAATCACGGCATGCCTTTTCTATCACCGAAATAAAGGGAAAATCCACCTCTTCGGGGATTGGGCCTTTTTCAAAAGTGCCCAGCGCCGCTCTCACCCGGGCTTCGGCTTCCTCGCGACTTATCTCTTCACTTATAGAATCCATCACAGCGGTATATACGTCCTGCAGGTTGTCCAGGGTCCTGGCGTGTTCGGCCACCAGCCGGTAAATCTTTCTTCTGAGTTTAACTTTATCTTCCCTCATATAGATACCTCACATTAAAATGTTTAGAATTAATATTGAATGCGCGATGGAAAAACATTTTGCAGCAAAGTAACGGTTATCTGTTATATGGGTTTTAACGATTTTCTGTTATCTAAATCAATGTTAACCTATAAAAATATAATTTACAAGATGCTCAACCGCCGGTATGCAAAAAAAAAAGAAGATCCTCCGGATCTTCATTAAGCTAATGTAAAACATATGTCTATTATTCGTCTTCCAGGAATGTTAAGTGCTGCCACCCGTATTCTGAAAAAAGAAACTTTAACTCCTTTTCTCCGGGTTCCAGCCTTTTTAAAACCTCATTATCCACATACACTTCTATACTTTCTTCTATAATAAACTTTGTAAAATCTTTTTCTTTTTCAGGCTTTCCCATCAAACCTGACGGGGCGTAAAAGGCATTTCATCAGCCGTGGATATTCAGGCGTCTGGTGATATTCATCACCCCGCCGTGCTCCCGGATGTAGTTTTTCAGCCATGAAGACGTATCCGCTCTCACAGCCCTCTCCCCCTAAAGGCGATATGGAAAATCAGCCTCCGCTCATGATGTGGATGACATCAATATCATCCCCATCTTTTATCCTGTAAGTTGAATACTTATCTTTAGGCACCACTTCACCGTTTACAATCACCGTAATCATCCGGAAGGTGTATTTCTTTTTTTGAAGGACATCTTCAACGGTCATTCCCTCTTCGTATTCCATATCTTCTTTATTGACTTTTATCACAGTTCCACCTCCCCGCTTTAATACCCTACTGATACTTGCTTATCAGTTCCACCACATCGGGAAAATCTATACCCAGGCGCTTCACCGTCTCCAGTGTGGGCACGCCGTTTGAATTCCAGCCCCTGCGCTTATACACCGCATCGCAGAGCTTCTGATACTGGGACTCCCTGTATTCCCGCAGCATCTTTATCTTCTCCTGGGTCGTCTTTCCTTCTATGTCATAACCCAGTTCCTTCAGCTGCCTGTCGTACCTTTCCGCCCTGGACTCGTATTCTTCTTTTGTGACCGGTCCCACTGAACGATACGGCGGCATGTCATGCTCCCGGGTCCCGTAGCCCATCTTGAGGTTGAAGATCCGCTGGAAGTTGTAAACCCTTTCGGACTGCAAAATAAGTTCTTCTTTTGTGATGTTCTTGCCGGTAACGCCGTTGAATAGATCCACGTAATTCCTGACGTGCTCGGGGACTTTGGCGGGTTCGTCGGTCCTGCCGTTGTCCTCGGGTTCTATATCGTTCCACGGCAGTTTGCACAGCCCGTTTAAGCCAAACCAGGTCCTGAACATCGGGAAATAATACAGCGCCTCGGCTTTATCTTCAAAGGTAGGAATCTGTTTGTTGACCATATCCATAAAGATGAGCCATGCCTCGTCATGCTGGGGGCCTTTATTGGTCAGGGCATATCCTCCCTGCTGGGCCAGAGACTCTTTGCTCATGTACTGAGAATATTCAAGGCCTTTGACTTCCATGCCGATATCATTGAGGAAATCAGCATCCGCTCCGTACTCTTCGACAAAAATCTTTTTCATGCGCCTGATGCCCTGTCCCGCTATTTTGCCGAAACCGGTACCGTTTCCCATCTGGTGGATAAGTTCCAATGCAGCCGCGGCATTGCCAAACTTCAGCTCGAGGCCGCCGGTTATTTCTTTGTTTATAATTCCCCTTTCATAACATTCCATGACAAATGCTATTATTGTCCCTGTGGAAATGGTATCTAATCCATACGTGTCGCAATAGAAATTGGCTTCGACCACATATTCCGGGTCAAAAATGCCGCAGTTGGCTCCGAGGCCGGCTATGGTCTCATATTCGGCCGCATCCACGCATACCTTTTGCCCCTTATACGGGCCGGTCTTCAATATGAAATTGTCCACCGCCTTTGCACAGGCCATGGAGCAACCGTACCAGCAGCCGTCGGGCATACCCTGAGTGAAATATTTCTCCTTAAATACATCCGAGCTCAGCTTAACGGCATCCGGATGGGAACCGTACTGGTAATTCATTACGGGGAGCAAATCGTAATCGTTCATTATCTCTGTGAGGTGCGCAGTCCCCACTTCTCTCATGCGGTTTTGCAGTTTGTCAAGGTCATGGATTTCCTTATGGAGCCTTAAACCGGCTTTTATAATTTTTCCCTTGTCTGCAGGGCCGTTGGTATCTCCCTTTACCCCTGCGTATTTTACCACAAGGGCTTTTATCTTCTTGTCTCTGAACACGGTCCCCATGCCGCCGCGGCCGGCCTGTTTTAACCTCGGCACCCCCCGCTTTACGTCAAAGAATGAAAAATTCAATATTCCTATAAGTGTGTTTTCCGCTCCGCGCCCCGCCGATACCACCGCCACGTTTCTTTTGTCCTCTTCGGAGTCGGCATACATGGCGGTAAACTGTTCCGCCGCCAGGTGGGAGTCCACGTCTTCCTCCGGCGCTTCTTCAATAGTGACATATCCGTTATTGCCATCTATATATATTATGACGTCCCTTTCGGCTTTGCCCTGGATTTCAATGGCGTCCCATCCGGCGAATTTCAGCAGGGGACCGAAATATCCTCCCACATTGGAATCCATCACGGAGCCGGTCAAAGGCGACAGGCTCACCACCAGTGACTTGCCTGCTCCCGGATACTGGGTTATCCCGCCTATGGGACCTGTGGAAATAATTATTTCATTTTCCGGGTCGTTCCACTTTGTATTGGAAGAAACGGCGTTCCACAACAGCCACAGGCCGAACCCTCTTCCGCCGATGAAAATATCTTTCATCTGCTGCGTTACCGGTTTTGATTTTATCGTGTTATCCGATAGGTTTACATAAAGGATCCGGTTCGTATAGCCTTTTTCCACTTTTCCAAGCTCATAGTCCATTCTAGCCAGCAGTTTATGAGCTTTTTTCATCTCAATAACATTCGCAGCCATATTCAGCACCTCCGTTTTTCATATATTACTCTTTTTCTTCCATATAAATGGCCCCGGTGGGGCACACCCTTGTGCAGGCCCCGCAGGCAATGCATTTTATGGGTTCATTGATATCCTGGTGCACAAAAAGGCAGTCGTTGGGGCAAAATCCCACGCAAATGTAACAACCCACACACTTTTTTTCATCAACTCTCACTGCGCCGTTCTTCGCTTGATACATCGCCTCAACATTGCAAACTGGTATGCATTCTCCGCAGTGATTGCACACTAAAATTTCGTAACTCCCCGGTTTTTCCGCCCTTTCCCTGATCCTTATGGCCGATTTTTCCGGGTCCTCAACCTTGTATAGGACCTTTGAACACGCCGTCATACATGCACCGCACCCGCTGCACAGCTCGGGCTTTGTCTTAACGATTTTCATAAAAGTCACCCCCGATAGATTTTTATGCTCAATTTCTATATTTAATGTCCGTTTTTACATCCCCGGCGCTTGCACCGGTCAGGAAATTCCGAAATTATTTTGAATATAAAGATTAGGGTACTCAGTAGCCCAATAAAAACATATGGATAAATAATCCTAGTTTATACTATTCTGCACTTTTTTAATTTTTCCTTCCACTTTATAAAATTTTTTTAATTAACAAAGCGGAGATACCCCTCTTTAACACTCATTAATAAAGATTTAATTTTATTTTATCATAAAACCCGGTCATTCCGCCAGCATGAATTTCAGTCGCACACTCGGCATTTATACGCGGCCGGTGGGTTGCTTACATTGACCATACGTCTATTACGGCGGGGCGGACACCGCCATCGGCGTGGCGGTGCTGCAGATGGAGAACATAAAATTTGGACAAAAATTGGCCGCATGAAGCGGCAAAGATGTTAAACATGCATTATAAAATTGCAGCTGATAAAGCCTCTGAATGATCTTCAATAGATTATTTAAGACGCCCCCATTATTTTCAAAACCCGTTCAAAAATTTTATCGGCCAGCGCTGAGCCTTCTTTCAATAATTCACCGCTTTTTTCGTCGAATTCCTCCACGAATGCTCTATCTTTTATGCCGTTTAAATTTATCTTTATATTCAGCCATGCTCCCTGGAGAGCCGCCTTAAGGCAGAGTGCTCCTACGCCGATATCGCTGACCGCCGCGGCAGCGGTGTTCCCAACGGCCTTTTCATGGAGGCGCAATGCCGCCACGGCGTCTTCCATGACCGAAAGCGGAACAAGGGCGGCATTTTTTAAAGCCCTTTCCATGGCTTTTTTCCTTTCCTCTTTTTGCTCGTCGGTCTCCCTCGGCATTTTAAAGACCTTTGACACCCCGTTAAATGCTTCGGTGTCTTTATCTATCAACGATGTCAGAGATTCCTGCAATTTGCAGCTTTCCTGGAGGATTTCTCTTAAAAAGGACTCTTTTTCTTTAAACTTTTCTTTACCCGAAGTGAGGTTTGCCACCATGGAACAGAGAGCCGTTCCAACGGCACCCACTAGAGCGGATGCGGCCCCGCCTCCCGGGGCGGGCTCTCCGGACGCAAGTAAAGATAAAAAATCCTCTATGGCATATTCTGATAATTGCATGTTTATCTCCTTTCCAACAGACTCAAAATTAAACCAACAAACTTAAAATTAAAACAGCCCCGTTATCCTGCCGTTTTCATCCACATCTATTTTTTCCGCCGCCGGCTCTTTGGGCAGTCCGGGCATGGTCATTATGGACCCGGTCATGGCCACCACAAAACCGGCACCGGCCGATACTTTTACCTGCCTCACGGTTATCCTGAAACCTTCGGGCCTTCCAAGGAGCCTGGGGTCGTCGGACAGGGAGTACTGGGTTTTTGCCATGCACACAGGAAGATCGCCGAAACCCAGGGATTCCAGAGTGGCCAATTCCTTTCTGGCCTCGCCGGTGAAATCAACGCCGTCGGCTCCGTATATTTTTTTTGCTATGGTTTCTATTTTTTCCCTGATGCTCATTTCCAACGGGTAGACATATTTGAAATTATTTTGCCCCTCCCGAATGATATTCAGGACATTTTCAGCCAGCGCCAGACCTCCTTCGGAGCCTTTTGAATACACGTCGGAAACCGCAGCCGAAACATTCATGCCTTTGCACGCCTCAAAAATCATATCCAGTTCCGCCCGGGTGTCCGTGGGAAATCGGTTTATTGCCACCGTGACCGGGAGGCCGTATATCTCTTTTATGTTCTGGATGTGTTTTATCATGTTGGGCAACCCTTTTTCCAATGCCGAAAGATTCTCCCGGGTCAGTTCCTGCTTCAAAGCCCCGCCGTGGAGTTTTAATGCGCGCACGCTGGCCACCAGAACCGCCGCATCGGGCCGAAGTTGTCCGGTACGGCATTTAATGTCGATGAATTTTTCGGCCCCCAGGTCCGCGCCGAAACCGGCCTCGGTTACCACATAGTCCGCAAGTTTTAAAGCCAATTTCGTTGCGATGAGGCTGTTGCAGCCGTGAGCTATATTGGCAAAGGGCCCTCCGTGGATGAATGCCGGCGTGCCTTCCAGCGTTTGTACCAGATTGGGATTTATGGCATCTTTCAAAAGGGCAGTCATGGCTCCCTGGGCCTTAAGGTCCCCGGCGGTGACAGGTGTTCCTTCATATGTATATCCTACGATGATTCTGGAAAGGCGGCTTTTTAAATCCGAAAGGTCCTGAGCCAGGCAGAAGGCGGCCATTACCTCCGAAGCCACGGTAATGTCAAAACCGTCCTCTCGAGGGACGCCGTTTGTCTTGCCTCCCAGGCCGTCCACGACGAATCGAAGCTGCCGGTCGTTCATATCCATGCATCGCCGCCAGGTTATCCTCCTCGGATCTACGTTAAGGGCATTGCCCTGGTATATATGGTTGTCCAGCAACGCCGCCAGAAGGTTGTTGGCCGTACCGATGGCATGGAAGTCGCCGGTAAAATGCAAATTTATGTCTTCCATCGGCGCCACCTGGGCGTAGCCGCCGCCGGCGGCGCCGCCTTTTACGCCAAACACCGGCCCCAGAGACGGTTCCCGGAGGGCGATTGCGGTTTTTTTCCCGAGTCTTCTGAGGGCATCTCCAAGGCCAACGGTGGTGGTGGTCTTCCCCTCGCCGGCGGGCGTGGGGTTGATGGCGGTAACCAGAATCAGCCTGCCGTCTTTTTTGTCCCTCATTTTGTTTAAGAGCCTGTGGTCCACTTTGGCTTTGTAACGGCCGTAGTATGAAATATCATCCTCCGAAAGGCCTATAGATTCCGCAATTTCTTTAATTGGTCTGAGACTTGCCTCCCGGGCTATTTCGATGTCGCTTTTCACGGATTAAAACTCCTCCTCTCCCCATATTTTAGACAGCACAATCTTACCCTTTTTTATAACCGTATTTACCAAATTGGTCCCGAAATGATATACGATAAAATCAAGGTCCTCAGCATCCCATATTACTATATCCGCCTGTTTTCCCACTTCCAGGGTTCCGATTTTCTTCGACCTTTTTATGGCGGCCGAGGCGTTAAGGGTCGCCGCAGTAAGGACCTCCTCAGGTGTCATCCTGTATTTTATGCAGGCAAGGTTCATTATTAGCTGCATGGATTCTGTGGGGCACGAGCCGGGATTAAAGTCTGTGGCCAGGGCCACGGGAATTTCCATATTTATCATGTCCCTTGCCCGGGCAAAGGGCTCGCCCAAAAAAAACGACGTGCCCGGTAAAAGCACCGCTATGACGCCCTTGGTCGCCATGGCTTCAAGCCCTTTGTCGGTGGCGTGGATGAGGTGGTCCGCCGAAATGGCGCACACTTCCGCCGCCAGGGCTGCTCCTCCCAGGGGTGTCATCTCATCGGCGTGGACTTTGGGCAATAACCCGTACTTTTTGCCGCACTCCAGTATTTCCCGGGATTCTTCCACATTAAAAACCCCTTCTTCACAAAACACATCACAGAATTCAGCCAGATTGTCCCGGGCCACCACGGGTATCATTTCTTCATTTATTAATTTTATATAATCTCCGACTTTTCCTCTGTATTCCTCTGGCACAGCATGCGCCCCCAGGAATGTGGGCACCAGTTCCACGGATTGAATCTTGTTAAGCTCTTTGACAGCCATCAGGGATTTTATTTCGTCTTCCACATTCAGGCCGTAACCGCTTTTTGCCTCACAGGTGGTGGTGCCGTGAGAAAGCATCCTGTCCAGGGCTTTTTTGCCGTTCGTGACCAGTTCTTCCAGACTTGCCCTTCTCGTATTTCTTACGGTGTTTAAAATCCCGCCGCCCATTTTCAGGATTTCGAGATAGCTCACGCCTTTGAGCTTAAGTGAAAGCTCCTTCTGCCTCCAGCCGGAAAAAACAAGGTGGGTGTGCGGGTCTACAAGACCGGGTGTCACGAGGCGGCCTCCGGCGTCTATCGCCCGGGCATTTTCATCCACCGTTAAATAATCGCTTTCTTTACCTATACCAACGATGGTTTCTCCTTTTACGGCAATATATGCATTTTCAATAAATGTTATTTTCCCCTGTTCTTTGCCTTTTAAAGCTGAATTTCCTTCAGGCGTGGCCAGAAGGCCGATATTTTTTATTATAAGGTCAGGATAAACTACCACATAAACACCTTCTTAAATCAAAAAATTTATACTGATTAAGCCGTGAATAATAATCTTGGCCTTACTTGGCCTTAACTGGCGCCGATATAGTTTTGTCCGAAACAAATGGTGAAGCTAATTAGAGGCTCTTGGCGAAGCGGAGGAAAGGCGAATTCACTGTCCGAGCGAGCATAGCGAGCGAGTTTGAATTCGCCCGCAGCGAGCCTAAAGCCTCTTATTAGCGGAACAAAAGTGTGAAGGGCAAAAGCTATAATCGGCGTGTTAAAATCTTAAGCAAGAATAAATTCTACTCCTGTATAAGATAATTTTCCAGTACCTGTTTGCTTTCATCGAAGTTTTCAAGCTGCAGGTAGTATTTTGCCACATCTATCAATGCGTTCATGGGCGTAAGGCCGACGATTTCGCTGCCCACAATGTTCACACCGTATCTTTGCGCCTCAACCCGTATAAGTTCAAAGGCCCTGTAAAGAGATGTTTTTTCGTAGTTGGTCATATTCATGGATACCTGGGCAAGATTTCTATCTTCCAGCATAACTCCTATAGCCTTGCAGTTTCTCAAACCTCCGCCGCTCTCCCGGATGACCTTTGCTATTTTCTTTGCAATATTTATGTCCGAAGTGCCCAAATTCACATTGAAAGCTATGAGAGGCATGCGTGCGCCCACCGCCACAACTCCCGCCGTGGGGTGTATTTCGGGTTTGCCGAAATCCGGCGCCCACTCTGGTTGTTTTATTTTTTGGGCCATTCCTTCGAATTCACCGCGCCTTATGTCGGCAAGGTTCCTGCGTTCCGGTCGTGTGGCGGATTCTTCGTATAAAAATACCGGAATGGAAAGCTCAGAGGCTATCCTTTCCCCCAGCTCTCGGGAAAGCCTCACGCATTCTGCCATGGTAATGCCCCTTACCGGCACGAAAGGTATTACATCCACGGCCCCCATCCTGGGGTGTTCTCCACTGTGTTTGGTCATATCGATAAGCTCAGCGGCTTTTTCAGCCGACAAAAAGGCCGCCTCTTTAACGGCTTCCGGTTCTCCGATAAATGTAAGAACACTCCTGTTGTGATTACGGTCGGAAGAACAATCCAGCAAACGGACACCTTCAATGGATCTTATGGCTTCAGCAATGGCTTGAATCACCTCTTTTCTGCGGCCCTCGCTGAAATTTGGAATGCACTCTACAACGGATTTCAAAATTATTCCTCCATTCTTTTTTATAAATTTGTGGCGCTACTTCTGGCGCGGGCAAAGGTGTGACACCGTTGCCCGCACTCCAGAGGTTTTCTTTAAAAACCGCATACTGATTACTTCATATTTTTGTAAGCATGTTCGACTACCTCATCGATCAGTTTTTGGTCGGGAATGTAGGGAAGTGTGATATGGCCTTTGCCGGCGTATTTCTGGTTGAACTCTATGCTTGTTTCGATAGAGTGTTCATTTCTCGCCCAGGAACGCCTTGCCACACCCCCCATTACATCCCAGAGCAGCGCCGATTTTATGATGTTGTCCACTCTTTCACTGCCGTCAAGAAGCAAACCAAAACCGCCGTTTATGGCCTTGCCTATGCCCACACCGCCTCCGTTGTGTAAAGCCACAAGAGTCATCCCTCTGGCGGCGTTTCCGGCAAAACACTGGGTGGCCATATCGGCCATCACGTTGCTCCCGTCCTTTATATTGGCGGTTTCCCTGAAGGGCGAATCGGCTCCGCTGACATCGTGATGGTCTCTGCCCAGCATAACCGGGCCTATCTCGCCGTTTCTTACCATTTCATTGAATTTAAGCGCAATCTTAATCCTGCCTTCGGCGTCCTGGTATAGAATTCTCGCCTGAGTCCCGACCACCAGGTTGTTTTTTTCAGCATCTCTTATCCAGATGTAGTTGTCTCTATCCTGACCGCGCCGGTTTGGATCAATGCACTCCATGGCGGCCCGGTCGGTCTTAATCAGGTCTTCATGTTTCCCGCTCAAACAAACCCAGCGGAAAGGGCCGTAACCATAATCGAACAATTCCGGCCCCATAATATCTTCCACATAGGAGGGGAATATGAATCCGTCTCTTTCATCCACGCCGTTTTTTGAAATTTCCTTTACTCCGGCATCGAAAACCGCCTTCATAAAGGAATTGCCGTAATCAAAGAAGTAAGTGCCTCTTTCGACAAGAGTTTTGATCAACTCAAAATGACGTCTTAAACTTCTGTTTACGAGCTCTCTGAACTTTTCCCTGTCTGTAGAAAGCAGCCTCGTCCTCTCTTCGAAAGTAATGCCCTGCGGGCAGTATCCTCCGTCATAAGGGACATGACAGGAAGTCTGGTCTGAAAGCAGATCGACTTTTATGTTGTTTTTTACGATGTATTCCAGAAGGTCTACCACATTCCCGTAGTATGCAATGGAAATGGGCTCTTTTTTACGCAAATATTCATCGGCAATCCGGAATACCTCGGAAAGATCCGACGATATCTTGCTCACCCATCCCTGCTCATGGCGGGTTTTGATTCTTGAGTAATCAACTTCGGCTATAATTCCTACACCGCGGGCGATTTCGATGGCCTTCGCCTGAGCGCCGCTCATCCCGCCAAGGCCTGAGGAGACGAAAAGGCGACCGCGCAGATCTCCGTCTTTGGGTATGCCGAGTTTCAGCCTTCCGGCGTTTAATAGTGTATTGTAAGTGCCGTGGACTATGCCCTGGGGCCCGATGTACATCCATCCGCCCGCCGTCATCTGCCCGTAATTTGCCACCCCCATCTCTTCCGCAATTTCCCAGTCGTCAGGATTGTCAAACATGCCCACCATCAAGGCATTGGTAATGATAACTCTTGGAGCGTCGGGCTTTGACGGAAAAAGCCCAACCGGATGCCCGGATTCGACAACCAGAGTCTGTTCTTCGGTAAGGGCTTCAAGATACTTCTTTATCAATCGATACTGAAGCCAGTTCTGACATACACTTCCTGTCTCACCGTATGTTACCAGTTCATAGGGGTACAGGGCCACTTCAAAGTCCAGGTTGTTATCTATCATAACCTGAAGGGCTTTTCCCGCAAGGCAGTTGCCCTTATACTCATCAATCGGTTTACCGTATATCCTCCCTTCAGGGCGATAGCGGTAAGCGTAAATTCTGCCCCGGGTCAATAACTCGTTTAAAAACTCAGGCGCAAGTTTTTCATGCAGCTCCTCCGGCACATAGCGCAGCGCATTTTTCAGTGCAATCTTTGTCTGCTCTTTTGTAAGCCGGAACCCCCTGCTGGGCGCCCTCCTGATTCCCTCCACAAATTTGGGCATATCGGGATACTCGGCGTCCAGCTTAATTGTCATCGCCTTTGAAATGTCATAATTGCTTATCAATTTAAACTCCCCCTCTTTTCACTATAGATTTAACCAATACTTCACTTTTTAGTAAATGTTCTTTTTAAAGCCACTTTATAACATGGGTATTTTTATTCCTTTTTCTTTTGCCGTCTTAACGGCCATCTCATAACCTGCATCGGCATGGCGCACGACTCCACAGGCCGGGTCGTTGTTCAGCACCTTTTCAATTCTCCTGGATGCATCGTCTGTGCCGTCGGCCACCACCACCACGCCGGCATGGACGGAGTAACCGATTCCCACACCGCCCCCGTGGTGCACAGAAACCCATGCGGCTCCGGACGCCACATTTAAAAGGGCATTCAGGATGGGCCAGTCGGCTATTGCATCGCTGCCGTCCTTCATGGCCTCGGTCTCGCGATATGGAGACGCCCCCGAGCCTGTATCGAGATGGTCCCTGCCAATGACAATGGGTGCGGAAAGCTCGCCCTTTTTCACCATTTCATTTACGGCGAGGCCAAATTTCGCCCTCTCGCCGCAGCGCAGCCAGCATACCCTGGCGGGAAGGCCTTGAAAAGCCACGCGCTCCCTTGCCATTTTAATCCAGCGCTTCAGGTGCCTGTTTTCCGGGAACAGTTCCAGAACCTTCTCTTCGGTCCTGTAAATATCCTCGGGGTCACCGGATAATGCAACCCATCTGAGAGGCCCGCTGCCCTCGCAGAACAGGTCCCTTAAAAACTCCGACACGCATCCCGGGATGTCGAAGGCGTCTTTGACACCCCCGTCGTACGCCTGGCGGCGGATGTTGTTGCCGTAATCAAAGACTACGGCTCCCCTCTTTTTCATCTCCAGCATAGCCCTTACATGGGTGGCAATGCTCTCTTTGGCAAGAGAAACATATTTGCAGGGATCAGTCTTTCTGAGTTCCAGGGCCTCTTCAAGGCTCATGCCAGCCGGCACATAGCCGTTTAAGGGGTCGTGGGCGGAAGTCTGATCGGTAACCACATCGGGTATGATGCCCAGGCGCAGGATCTCCGGATAAATCTCCGCGGCATTCCCCACCAGGCCTATGGACAGCGGTCTTCCTTCTTCCCTGGCCTTCAGAGCCATGTTCAAGGCTCCGTCCAGGTTATCCGAGATTACATCACAGTATCCGGTACTTACCCTTCTTTCTATTCTCTTTCTGTCAACCTCAACTACCAGCGCCACGCCCTCGTTCATCGTGACGGCCAGCGGCTGGGCACCGCTCATGCCGCCAAGGCCGGCGCTCAAAACCATCCTGCCTTTCAGACTCCCGCCGAAGTACTTCCGGGCACATGCCCCGAAAGTCTCGTAAGTCTCCTGAAGGGCGCTCTGGGAGCCTATATATATCCAGCTTCCGGCGGTCATCTGCCAGTACACTGTAAGTCCCTTTTTTTCCAGTTCCCAGAAATTTTCCCACGTGGCCCAGGCCGGCACCAGCATTGCATTTGATATGAGCACCCGGGGAGCCATGGTATGAGTCTTAAAAACACCTGCGGGTTTGCCCGATTGGATAAGAAGAGTTTCGTCGTTTTCAAGACTCCTTAACAACTCTACTATTTTATCAAAGCACTCCCGGTTCCTGGCCGCTTTCCCTGCACCCCCGTAAACTATAAGGTCGTCGGGCTTTTCGGCCACCGCCGGGTCCAGACTGTTCATGAGCATCCGCAGGGCCGCTTCCTGCATCCAGCTTTTGCACGTAATTTCTCTGCCTCTTGGGGCACGAATCAATCCATACACATTTTTGCCCTCCAAGAAAATTCATATGTCTAATATTTCATAATGTCTAATAATAACCATATTCTATGCAGAATTCATTTAGCCTTCGGAAAATATCCGGTCTATATGGACTTTTTTGCTTACCTTGAATTTGCTCGGCGGCATCCCCACCACACTTTTGAAAACCCTTCCGAAATAGTTGGGGTCGCGGTACCCCACCTGCCTGCTTATCTGCCCGATACTTAAATCCGTAGTCAGCAACAGCTTTTTGGCCTCTTCTATTCTCAGTTTCGTAAGGTAATCGATAAAATTCATACCTGTAAAATTTTTAAAACCGTGGCTGAAATAATAGGGGCTGATGTAAACATGTTCGGCCACCTGTTCTAGAGTAATGGGTTTTCTGAAATTTTCCTGGATATAGGATACCGCTTTTTCAAAGACCTGCAGATTCATGCGCTTCCGGCCCAGGGAAACTTCTTCGATAATTCCCCGCAAAACTTCTCTCATCTGGTTTCTCAGTTCTGAAATGGTATCGCTCCGCAAAATTTCTTCCACTGAATGCCCACTCAATGCCGCAAGCTTTTCCTGGTCCGCTCCGGCTTCAAAGGCAATTTTTATGAGGGTGGTGATAATTTCGATAAGTCGTGTTTTCATTATGAGAGGATTAACCGACCGTTCCTGCACGGCATTGCCGAGCAATTCCTCAACTATGTTAAAAGCCCCTTCTTCATCACACCCCAGAACTTTAACCGATAACTGCGATTCCACCTCAATCGAAAAAAGGCCGAGTTCCTCGGTAAAGGGGATAACATTTTCGATGTGAATGACCTGACTCTTACCCAGAAAAAACTTGTGATGGCAGGCCGTAACGGCGTCTTTATACGACAGGTGCAAATCCAGTATATCCTTATACCGCCGGCCTATCCCGACAGAAACCGATATTCCCGTCTCTTCTTCAACAATATCTTTTATGAATCCGCCCAACTCTATCGCCCACTCCGCCTGAGATACGACGTCATTTTCAACCCTAAAGAGCACAGCATATAGGTTTTCATCCATGTCGACAGCCAGGGCGTTAAAACTTTTCGCACATTTCTCAAGGCTCTGTAAAACTTTTAAACGGAGATTTCGTTTCTGAATTTCGCTTTTATTGCAGGTCTCGGAATAATAATTATCAATCGTTACGGCCATTACGGCATTGGGCTGTGTGATGATGTTTAACTTTTTCTGTAAATTCCAGATATCTTTGGCGCTGGTGATGTTGTTAAAAAGCAAGTCCCGCAAAAATCCGCGCCGGGCATATACTTCTAACGGATCGTTCTCGCGGCAGGTACTTTTATTCATTGCCCGACCCCCTCATTCCACGGCCTTCGCGGGAAAAACAGGCGATTTTATAATATGTTTTGCCATTTCATATCCTGCATCGGCGTAGCGGATAACCCCCAGAGCCGGATCCGCCTTTAAAACAAGGTCAAGCCGTTTCTGAGCTTCTCCGGAGCCATCGGCTATAACAGTGACCCCGGAGTGTATGGAGTAGCCTATCCCCACGCCTCCACCGTGATACAGACCCACAAGGGAAGCGCCGGAAGCACAGTTCAGCAAAGCGTTTAAAACCGGCCAGTCGGCGACGGCGTCGCTGCCGTCATTCATGGCTTCGGTCTCTCTGAAAGGCGAAGCCACCGCCGCCGCGTCCATGTGATCCCTGGTGATGGCCACAGGCGCCTTTAGTTCGCCGAGTTTTACCATCTCATTTATGATATTTCCAAAAACCGATCTCTCCTTATAATTTAACCAGCACACCCTGGCCGGAAGGCCGTGAAAGGCAAATCTTCTCTCTACAAAATCAATCCATTCCCTGAGTCTCGCGTCCCCTTTGAATATCGAAAGGATTATTTCGTCGGTGCGGTATATGTCTTCCGGGTCACCGGAGAGCGCAATCCAGCGGAAAGGCCCCCTCCCCTCGCAAAACAACGGCCTTATATACTCCGATGCAAAACACGGAAAACAGAAAGCGTCTTTTACGCCTACTCTGTACCCCTGTTCCCGAAGATTGTTGCCGTAGTCAAATACCACCGAGCCTCGCTTTTTAAATTCGATCATAGCCTGGACATGGCGCTTTATGCTGTCTCTGGCTATTTCTTCATACTTTTCGGGATCGGTCTTTCTCAGTTCTCTTGCTTCCTCCGGTGAAAGACCTGATGGTATATAGCTTTTAAGGTCATGGGCGGGAGTCTGGTCTGTCACCACATCGGGTTTGATGTTATTAGATAAAATGGCCTCATAGGCATCGGCCGCATTGCCCGTAACCCCTATTGATATCGATTCGGCCCTTGAAACATACTCTTTGGCGATGTCACACGCTTCTTCAAGGGATGAAGCCATGATATCAATCATGCTGGAAATCAACCTTTTCTTCACTACGGCCCTATCCGCATCCACCACAATGGCCACTCCGCCATTGGCGGTTATGGCGACAGGCTGGGCGCTGCCCATTTCGCCAAGGCCCGACGTGAGTACCAGTTTACCTTTTAAACTGCCGCCAAAATGCCTTTTTGCCACCTGAGAAAAGGTTTCCCAGGTCCCCTGAAGAATGCCCTGGGTCCCGATATAGGCCCATGAACCGGCCGTAGACTGGCCGTAAGCGGTAAGGCCCTTTTCGGCAAGCTCCCGGAAATAATCCCAGTTAGCCCAGCGGGGGACCATTAAAGCCCCGGCCATTATGACCCTGGGCGCAAATTCGAACGTCCTGAAAATGCCCACTGGTTTTCCCGACTGTATCAACAGGGTTTCATCATTCTCCAGAGTCTTGAGTGCTTCGATTATGGCTTTAAGAGAGTTTACGTCTCTTGCCACCTTTCCCGTCCCGCCATAGGCCACCAGTTCTTCGGGATTTTTCGCTATGTCCGGGTTAAGGCAGTTGAGGAGGAGCCGTAATAGCCCCTCCTGCTGCCAGCCTTTACAGGATAATTTGTTTCCGGTAGGAGATTTAAATATTTCCATGAGCTGTCTTCCCTGCAGGTTTAGAATTTTTAAAGTAAGATTACCGCCAAAATGGCTGCAAATATGATTGAAAGTATAGTTCTCTCTATCCAGATTACCATTATTTCGCTTAAGCTAAGAGGAATCTCCGTAGAAAGAAGGCAGGGTATGGACGCTGAGAAAAACAGTATGGCCGATACGGAAACTACAGCAGCTACAAACCGTGTAACTAAAGGAGCATTTACTGTCAGCAGGGCCGGCAAAAACATCTCCGCCACTTCTACGGCAGCGGCTTTGGCTGCCAGGAAAGGTTCTGGAATCCGTAGAAGAGCCGTAAAGGGATAGTAAATCCATCCTATTAAGTCAAAAATTGGGGTGAATTTGGCGATTATAAGGCCGAAAAGACCTATAGACATTATTGTTGGCAAAATTGACGTTGCCATTTTAAAACCATCCCTGATGTTTTTAACAACGCTGTCCGGAATTCCCGGAGCTTCACCGGCCACCTGCAATGCTTCATCCCACGCCAGCTTCAATATGCTTCCTTTAACTTCCTTTTCCGGATCGGGCTCCCCCACATACTCGTTTGGCTTAGCTGAAATGGGCCATATCCGGGCAGTTACAGCTGTGACGGCAAAAGTAACCACAAGGGTCGCCCAGAAATAAGTATTCCATATATCCATTATTTTTAGAGTTTTTGCAACTATTATCATAAAAGTCGCTGATACAGTAGAAAAACCTGTTGCTATTATAGCCGCTTCTCTTATGGTGTATTTTCCTTCTTTGAAAACCTTGTTTGTTATCAGCAGGGCAATCGAGTAGCTTCCAACAAAAGAAGCCAGCGCATCTATGGCAGATCTGCCAGGCGTTTTCCATATTTTTCTCATTATGGGCCTAACCAAAGTCCCGACAAATTCCATCAAACCATAACCTACCAAAAAGGCAAGAAACGCTGAGCCGATAGGAACAATAAGCCCAACCGGCACCACCAGTTTGTTAAAAAGGAATGGGCCCATATTTGGATCCATCATCCAGGCAGGTCCAATTTTTAGATATACCATAAATGCTATAACAATTCCAGCAAGTTTAAATACCGAAAAAACGGTATCTACTTTTGATTTTTTCCAGCTGCCGTTAATCCAGGGCATTATACCGCCGATTGTCGTAACTATGAGGCCATAAAGCAAAGCTAAACCCGGAAAGTTTTGCCTTATACCCGTCACCAGATGGTCTAAAGGAATAGAAGAACTCCCTTGCCAGTTTATCGGGATAAAGAACATAAAAATACCTATAGCACTGCAAATCAAAAACCTCCAGACCTCATTGTGCTTTTCCATATGCATCACCTCGTTTTAAAATTTAATTAACAAGATATTTGGTATAAAATTAAATATTTTTATTTAATAACCTCTATACTAAACTTTTTGTTTCTAGCATTTTTTTGTTTTGTTATACTTTCGTGGTGTGCATATGGTGTAATCAAATTGTTTATTATTCCAATAAGATGCTCCCCTCACACGTAACCTTCACATCGGTGGAAATGTAAGTTATTTCACCCGTCTCCACCTTTATTATTCCGCCGGGCTGGCACACATTTAATTTTCCTGTAATATCTTTTTCTTTAAGATGCAGGCCCAGAGCCAGACTGCCTGAACCGCAGCCTTTTTCAAATATCCTGCTGTCGGTCTCTCTTACGTGAATGTAGGGTTTGATTTCGTACTCCAGCTCATTTATTTTTCTGTAAGGAACAACCCCCAAGGCACTTGCATTAATATGGTTTTTCAGCAATTCAAGAATATCATCAAAAAGCTGGACCTCGGGCCATAATTCAAATACGAAATGGCTTATGCCCTGTAGGTTTACTACGCTTCCAGTAACCTCCTGCTGTCCGACCCTAACGGTGAATTCCCGGATGTAAACAGGGGGAGGCATCTCGCACTTAGCGTTATAGACAAACCGGGATTTTTGCTCTACATAGCACCTTAAAGGGTGGTCCGCTCCCGAAACATCTATTAAAAATTCTTTGGCTTCGCAAATTCCTTTATACCTCGCGTAAGCCGCAGCCGAAAGGCTTGCATTGCCGCAAAATTCTCCGCCGGCCATCTTTAGCCCGATTACTGAATTTTCATTGCCCGGCGGAACTATAAAGCCCACCTGCTCGGCATGCAGGTATTCATACCCCATCACCTTCCTCGCAACCTCCACATACCGCTCCGGAGGACAGAAGCTGGTAATAAGCACCGTTGTGTTTTGAGAAGGGCTGGTTTTGACAAAATCGATTATCATTATTTTTCTCCTTTCAGCCAAAATCAACTCATCTAAAATTTTTCAATATTATTCCAACGCCCCAACCGCCTCTTCAACCCCCTTGACCAGCTCACCGCTCTTTATAATACCCGCAAGCCTTTTTACATCCGAGCTTAATAACCTGTCTTCTGAAATTTTTGACACCATGCCCCTTACAACTTTATAAGCTGCTTCGGTTCCTTTGCCCAGCCTGAGCGAGCGTTTTGCTTTTTCCATCCGGAAATCCAAAGCCTGAGCGGCACACAAAAGCTCAATGGCCAGGACATTGGCGGTGTTCTCTACGACCTTCAAAGCCTTCCGGGCCGCAATCGTACCCATGCTGACATGGTCTTCCTGATTGGCGGAAGAAGGTATGGAGTCAACGCTGGCCGGGAAAGACAGCGTCTTGTTCTCCGACACCAGCGCCGCAGCCGTGTACTGGCTGATCATCAGGCCGGAATTCAATCCGCCTCTTTCTGTCAAAAAGGCTGGCAGGCCTTCATTGAGCTGGGGATTTACAAGGCGCTCTATGCGGCGCTCCGAAATATTTGCCAGTTCCGAAACGGCTATACTGAGATAATCCATGTTTATGGCCACGGGCTCCCCGTGGAAATTGCCCCCCGAGATTACCCTTTCTTCGCCGGGAAATATAAGGGGGTTGTCCGTAGCCGAATTAATCTCAATTTCCAATACATTTTTTATGTGCCGTATGGCGTCTTTGGCGGCTCCGTGGACCTGGGGCATACACCTTAATGCATAGGCGTCCTGCACTTTAAGCTGCCCCTGCCTGGTAGTGAACTCGCTGCCCTGCAGCAGGCCCCTAAGATTCCTTGCACACGAATTTTGTCCGGGATGAGGCCTTAACGCCTGAACTCTTTCATCCAATGCGTCAATTATGCCGTTCAAAGCTTCAAAGCTCAAAGCCCCACAGATGTCGGCAACCTTCGATAGGTTTACAGCACCGGCGAGAGCAAGGCTTCCCACCGCCGACATGGCCTGGGTGCCGTTTATCAGTGCAAGGCCCTCTTTTGCCTCAAAAACTACAGGCTTTATACCGGCTCGTTCCAGGGCTTTTTTCCCGGGCAATATCTCACCCTCAAAAACCGCTTCGCCTTCCCCCATCATCACCAGAGCCATATGGGCGAGGGGAACCAGATCCCCGCTAGCCCCAAGCGAGCCCTGGCAGGGAACAAGAGGTGTAACTCCCTTATTTAGCATATCAATCAAAGTCATCAGGGTAGAAAGCCTTATTCCCGAATACCCCTTCGCAAGGGCGTTAATCCTTAAAAGCATCATGGCCCTTACCACTTCTTCGGGAAAGTAATCCCCGACTCCGACCGAATGGCTTCTTATAAGGTTTATCTGCAATTTTCTGGCATCTTCCCGGGAAATAACCACATTGCAAAATTTTCCAAACCCCGTAGTAAC
This sequence comes from Thermorhabdus hydrogeniformans, assembly GCF_049310025.1. Classification (NCBI taxonomy): domain Bacteria; kingdom Bacillati; phylum Bacillota; class Clostridia; order Thermosediminibacterales; family Tepidanaerobacteraceae; genus Thermorhabdus; species Thermorhabdus hydrogeniformans. Next base: position 37,879 of record NZ_JBJYKD010000020.1, read on the forward strand.
ACCGTAGACAATCTCCCCTCTTTCTATTATACTTTCCACGTATTTTCTTGAACGGTCTATTCTATCGATGGATTCGGGCGAAAGTTCCACCGTCTCCCTTTTAATTGCCACTCTCGCCACATCTTCTACACTGAGATTTTCTCCACTTATTATCACATCCCTGCACCTCCGTAAAATTTTTTCTCTTTTTTAATGTGATGCTTTAACGTTATAAAAACTCCTTAAAAGTCAATTAAGGGAAACCACAGGTTTCCCTTAATTGACTGATAAAAAACCAATATTAGATTTAATTATCTTTAACTATCTGTTCAACAGACCCCCTATATACTTTGAAATAAATTAATCTCATGATTGCCATGTCTAATATGTATTTCTGTTGAATTTACTCTCCTGACTCAACAACCTGCCGTTTTTTCGTGGCCAGAGATACCAGCATAAATATTACAAGGGAGATGAGGGCCGCATATATTTCCGCCGGGGCGCCAAATATATCGGCCTTTGTCAATATTCCCCAGAGGGCCACTATAGACCCGCCGACCAGAGAAGCCAGGGCACCGGCTCTTGTGGCCGATTTCCATAGAACGCCGCCTATTACGGGGACAAATACACCGGCCGTGTACATTGTGTATGAATAAATCAGTGCATCAATTATCCCGGGAACAACGAGGGCGATAATGAGTGAAAGAATGCCTATTATAAATGTAAAATTTCTCGAGATATTGAGGAGCTTCTTTTCTTCCTTCACCTCATCCACATGGAAGGTTTCAATCCACAAGTCCTTAACAATATGGGAAGTTGCTGCGGTCAAGAGCGAATCGGCAGTAGACATGATGGCAGCCAGGATGGCGGCAAGGACGATACCCCCTAAGACAGGATTCATTAAGTTTTGAAGAACCCAGGGGACAGACATACCGCCTTTGTCTAAATCTGACAGCGCCCTGGCTCCCATTCCTATTATAGCCGGGAAAAAGCTGATAATCACCAGTACGATACCACCCAACAGAGATGCATTCCTGGCCACTTTTGAGTCTTTCGCCGCAAAAAGCCTCTGGTAAAAGTCCTGGCCTACCAGGGTGTACATAACAGTGGGGAGCAAAAGCCACATAATGCTGGAGGTTCCAAGGCCCCAGAAATTAAAATATCCCGGTTCAACGCCTTTCGCCGCAAGCGTTGATGTCAGACCGGCCATACCTCCGGTCTTTGCAAAAACCACAATGGTAGCCAGAACCACACCCAACGCAGCCAGGATAAGCTGGATAAAATCAGTTACGGTGGCAGCCCAGAGTCCGCCGGAAGTGGTATAGATTATAAAAACCAGTGTGGCCAGAACGGCACCGGTATTTCCTTTAATACCCAGTATGCCTAGAGCGCTCCTGGCTGAGAGGACCTGCGCTGCCAGAATGCCGATCAATGCAAAAAGAGAAAGCACAGCTCCCAAAACCCGAACCGACTTGCCGCCGTACCTTTGCTCAAGGTAGTCGGGCACCGTATATAGGGCCAGATCCCTGAATTTTCCGGCCGTCATAAACGCCAGAAAAAGCAGGCCGATGCCGCAGGATACGCCGTACCATGCCCCCGAAATGCCGTAATTAAACCCGTATTCGCCGCCGCCCATAACGGCACCGCCGCCGAAATGCGTGGCAGCAAGAGTGGCTGCACACAGCCACACACCGAGCCTTCTGCCCGCCAGTAAAAAGTCGGTCATGCCTTTAATGTAATACCTGTTGCACCACCAGCCCACCAACAACATCAAGGCCATATAAAGGATCACAATAAACAATATCATGCCCCTTACCCTCCCTTTCTTATTGCTAATTTTTTTATATTCATTTTATTTTATATATATTCGTTTTAAATGTTGTTTTTCCCTCTTGATTTTTTTGTCATAGCAGCATTATTTTGCTAATATTTATGAATTTTCTGTATTAATAGGTTAATATATTATCACTGCATCTTAATGAAATGTAAAACAGAAAAAGTTCCAAAATTACAAGAGAGAATCCATTTCACAATTGTGCAGATTCTCTCTCAGTTTAAATTATAACAATTCGCTTACCACTTTGGCTGCAAGAGATCGGGCCAGAATTACGGGCTTTTTAACATGCTGTAATACTATATTTTTCATCTGCAGTGTATATCCCATGCAGTCCATGACAACAATATCGACCCCTGATCTTGCCAGTAACTTTGCCGCTTTTTCTATGTTCTCTATTCCTGTGTACGGCGACCCCGGTTCTACAATTACCTTTACCGCCGTCGTAGACCACCGTTCTTTTGCCGAAGCCGCTTGACGCTCATCCGGTATGATTACTCCCAGCGTCAGACCTTCGGCCAGTGAACACACCACGTGGTGCAACACTTTCTGAGGGCGGACGATAAGGGAATTGCAATCAAAGGCGGGAAATTCTCCCGTGCAGGCGAGAAATATTGTTTTTATTCCTTCCAGTTCCAGATTTTTGATCTGATTTTTCAATCTGGGAAAGATCTCCCTTTCTGACACTTTGACCTCGGTCCCGTCGGCCATCCGGGTAACCAGAACCCCGTCATCTTCCCCGGGATAAAAGGCCTCCACTTCTTTCAGTGTCAATCCGTCAAGTGCTCCTTTTTCAACGATTTCCACATCATCACCCAATACCATTTTTATTTCCGGGACAAGGTCTACTCTGGGGGCCTGCCCGATTGTTACAAAACCCAACCTTTTCATAAAACTCACCACCGTTCTCCTCTTTGTAATCCGGCCAGAGATTCGCGGGTTTATCCCGAGCAATTTCTCGGCCATGCATGAAACGGTAGTCCCTGTACCCTCATACCACCAGCCTGCCTTTATCCAGTATCAACCTTCCATCTATATAAATCGTGGGATTCATAACTACGGCATCCAGATGTACTCCCGCGCTGACTCTTCCCCCAAAGGTATTGTTGCTCCCAAACGCCACATGGATTGTACCCAAAATCTTCTCATCTTCCAATATATTTCCGGATAATACGGCATTGGGGTTTGTCCCAATTCCAAACTCCGCCACATTTCTGGCGGCATCGGAGCTCCCCAGCATTTCCAGCCATTCTTTCGCGCCGTCTCCCCGGGCGTCCATTAAAAGCCCTTTTCTGATTTCAAGCAAAATGGGCGACTTCAGCCTTCCCAGACCCACAATACTTCCATCAACCAAAATTTTCCCCTCAGCCGAACCTTCTACAGGCGCAATATAGGCTTCTCCCGACGGCAAATTCCCCGATTGCCCTTTCTCAAGATACCTGCCGGTGCTTTCAATTCCTTTTCTTCCTTCAATGTTCATCTCGAGCTTATATTCATCTTTTTCTATGACAACCTTGCTGCCCTGAGTTAAAATTTCAGCTATTTTTTTCGTCAGTTTTTCCACTTTAGTATAATCCGCCGTAACGGCACCTCTTAGAAACATATCCTTTGTAATTCCCGGCATGGTGGCAATCCTTGCCCCTTTAGCCGCGGCATCTTTTTTAGCTCTGGTGTGGGTCAGCGAATGCTCCGTTATGCATACCACCACATCGGAATTTTTCATTGCCTCTGCCGCCGCGGCCGGTGGTTCTTCCCCGGATTTTCTTAAAACCGGTATTTTAAAAAGCATAGCCGTAAGACCCAGCTCTTTCCCGGCTTTATACAGGTGCGCAGCCAGTTTCTCCCTGCTATCATCGGTCAGTACCAGGTATTTTTCCTCAGGCTTTACCCCCAGGCAATCGAGAAGCAGTTTTTTTGATATACTTACCAGTTTATTCATCACATCTCTTTCCTTCCAAGGGTCTTCAAATGTTCCATGGAACCGTAGAGCCGCGTGATTAATTCAAACTCTTTTTCATCAAAAAATTCACACGCCTTCCTGCCGAAAGCCTTGGCAACTTCCAGGGCAAACCTTGCGGCAAGTTCTATATCTACTTCATGGGAAGCTCCCGTAGCGCATCCGGGCACCGCGGTTTCGGCGGTTATGGCCACCCCTACCACCGGACTGGAAGTGGCGGTGCACGGCTGGACCAGGCTGTTTATATGATGAAGACCGTTTCCATAGGGGGTGATATCCTGAGTCACTATGGGCAATACCACCGGCAGTTTCCCCGTTACTATCTGCATTAAGTCGAGCAGCGAATCGCTAACCTTCAGTATATAGCCGTCTTTAACGGTGGGTGTAATAGCAATCCCTCTCTGATTCAATATCCTGTTTCCCTTAGTTGTATCAATGGAAAGAATGGCGTCCATCTCAGGATCCACTTCCATTTTGTTCATCATCTGCATATCCACCGGCGAGCCCATGAAAGGCACTGGGTCATGCGGCTGCGTGGGTGCATCGGGGCATATGTGAGTGCTGATTATCACATCGCCGTCCAGAAAATCTCCTTTCGAATTCATGTCGGCCAGTTTCAGCGCCACCGAAAGGGCGGCAGCGGCCCCGTCGCCATCCGACACATATCCTATCATTTCCGGCCTTGCACCTATTCCACCGAGCCTGCCGATTACACCCAGCGTGGGTGCGTCGCCGCCCGAGGCCTTGCCCTTTTTACCTTTTACAAATATTTTTATAAAATCGGTTTTCCCGGCTTCACCGCTCACTTCTTCCACATGAATGTTTTCAAGACCTCTCCTTAACAAAAACTCCTTTACTTTTTCCCCGTTTACTCTCGCATCGTCTAATATGTCTAATATTTCCATGACCTGTTTTAACATTGATATCCCTCCATCTTTTGTTCTAAAATACATAAGCTATTATCTCTTTGCCTACCGCTTTTTCACATGCTTTAAAAAGCTCGGGGTCGTGCATACCCGCTCCCAATTTTATCTTCTCTTTTTCCACCTTTAAGATGGCGATTTTCTGGCGCTCTCTAATTTCGGCCGAGGTTACCGGGATTCCGGTGTCTGCATCCAGCGTCATTATAAGGTCGGGGAAAGTGGCAAGACGTTCCCCCGATTTTTCCAGAGTCATGTATTCGTTCCAGAAGGTAATTTCATAATCTTTTTCCATGACAACCTTCCCCACATCGAAACCACCTGTTGATTCCAGATAAACTTTTTCAACGGTGCCGGCAACTATCAGCTCACCCTTCAGATAATCACACGCCGCATATATGACCGCTTTTGAGCCCTTTTCTCTGGCTTTTATCATTTCTCGGCCTAAATTAATTGCCTGTTTTACGGCCCCGACAGCGGCATTGTCCCTTGCATACCGGCACGAGACCGGATTCCTCGCCACCGATACCAGACCGCCGGCCTGGACAGCGGCAGCCCTTACAATAGCCGCCGCTCTTTCCACTGAACCCATTGCCACGACTTCCGTAAAAGTCGCCTTTTCTCTGCTGCCTCCCACAGCGGCCTGTATTGATTTGTAATCTTTATTTTTATGCAACCCCATGGCACCCATTATGCCTGTAGGATGAGCCCGGCCGTTACATGGAGCGTCCACCACGGGTATGCCCAGCATTGCAGCCTGCAGCCACCCGTTCACTGTGGCGAGCCCCCCGGCCTCATTTGTAATAATTCCCGCAACTTTTACATCGGCAACTTTATTTATCAATTCCACCGCCCGAAGGTAATGCACCGGTTCGGAACAGGCATCCTTTGCGGAAGGCGCCCCTACGGCGGCCACGTTTATCAATATGGAATTTTCATCTATGTCCTCAATATCTATCAGCTCAGGAGATGATAGGTTGACAGCCAGCAGAGCCATTTTTCTTCCTTCATTCATAGAGCCCCCGCCACCGCCGCCGAGGACACATCCTCCGAGGACGGCGGCGTCAACAAGTTCAGCGGTCAATTTTAATCTGCTCATAAATCCGCCCTTTCCTTTTTTAAAATTGGAGGTATGAAATCACAAGGCCCGCCGCCAGTACGGGATCTACTACGCGAATTTTTAAATTTCGCTTTATCTCTTCATGTATATTTATAGTAGACATTCCTGTGCAGGCCAGTGCTATGGTGTCGCAGCCTTTTTCTTTTAACACGCCGGCCGCTTTCAACACGTTTTTTCTACCTTCATCTACAAATAAATCCAGGGTAGTGTTTACACCTTCCGGTTTGATATAGCCCGAAAATTTTTCTCCAAGTATTTTTGTCATTACCGCAGGTGCTTCTCCAGTTATACCGATTATACCCACACTTCCTCCCAAACTACAAGATATTGCTGCGCACGATGAACCGGCTCCTATAACCGGAACCTTTATGGAGCTACGGCATTCTTCCATGCCGGGATCTCCGGCGCAACTTATATATACCACATCTACTCCTTCATCTTCAAACTCTTTAGCCAGCTTAATAATTTTTGGAATAGCAGCCTTCTCTGTTTCATCGTCGTATATCCCCTCGTACTGGTCGGGAATGAATCTAGTTTTTATATCAAGATTTTTGAATTTACTGGCGAGCAGATGGGCATGGGCGTTTAAAAGCTTATCATTCATTAAAGTAACAACTCTGATAAGGCCGACTTTTATCTTCTCCATAAGGCAACCTCTTCTCTCTATTAAAGTTTAAGGAAAACCGATTTCTTAAATCGGTTTTCCCTGAAATAAACATTTATTTTTTCTTTACCAACAGACCCATAGTACTGGTAAAGAAACTGTATAAAGTCGAACCTGCTATAAATCCTGCAGCAGAAATATAGATAGGTGTTTGAGCCTTTTTACCGTAAGTTTTTTCAATTATTACTCTTATTATTATCGCGGCAACAACCGCAAAGCCCGCTCTAGGATTGAGTATCAGCAGGCCGGTGGCAAACAAAATACCAATTTGCCTCTCCGCACCTCCGATATATTGTATAATTGCCCCTACGATTCCCCACAAAATCAGGTACTTCCATATCCAGGGTTGTGCTCCGGCGTTAATGGTGGCGGCGAAAACCCTGTCAACGGGAGGAAACAAATTCTGAGAAAAATATTTTTGATAGCTCATAGCAACCATTATTATGGCTACTGCCGCTCCCAACAATTCAGCGACGTACTGCTGACTTCTACCAAACAATTCAAATTTCGCGTCCTTCGCCCTGCCTCTCAACAGCCATCCTGTCTTTAAATCATAACCCATATCGGCAAAAGCCGGACCTGTACAAGCAGTATATCCTACAAGAAGTCCCAAAGCCAGTGGAGGGAATTTCATCAGCATGCCCAACACGAGAAAAATTAGTGCTGTAGCAAAACCGGGAAACCATCCGGCATGCATCGCTGAAATACCCACCATAAGTTCCGAAACTAGTGCAGCAATTGCAGCATACAAAATCCACCAGATTAACATAGGAAGGCTCATTTTAGAGTAAATGCCGCCACTAGCAGCCAGAATGATACCGCCAATGATATAAAGGATAAAACCGTTTCTAAGTGAATTAATAATATCCTGGGGGTTTCTGGTTGTTTTATATATTTTATCTTCCTTTTCCTCTAATTTTTGTCTGGTGAGCCTTTTCCCTTTAATTATTAAAGTTATCTGTATCAAAGCAACAATTCCCGCCCCAATCATAATTCCATGCGGAATATATAAGTTGTTTATATCTATCCCAAATAGTACCGGTGAGTATGCTCTTATCAACAGACCGACGCCAAACATAAGCAAGGCCCATATATTTCCTATCCATGCTACACCAACAACATCCATAGGAATTTTTAATGATTGACCTATTGCACCTATTATGCCAGCACCTACTAGAATCAAAGCTCTTTTACCACCTTCTGCGGCGGCCAGTATGGTTTCGCTGGTGGCTATACCCGGAGGCCAGGCTTCATGAGCAGGAAATGCCGGAGTATCGAATAACCAGTACATCATTGTAATATCCACAAGCATTCCTATAGCTGCACCTATGAACATGGGGATTACAATATCCATTTTGTTAAGAAGCCAAATGGTTCCCATGGCAAGAAGCAGTGCATTACCTGCTCCAAAAGTGGCAGCTGAAATGGATGTTTCAACCAAATTTTGTCTGTGAATGTTTTTGAAGCCTGCAAAATGCTCACCCGGGATTAGGCCGACCAGGACAGCTATTAAGGCACCAATAATTGATGTGTTTGCTGTTATGCCCAGCCTTACAATTAGTTCCAAACCTATTATTGCTCCTAGAATAGATGTCAACAATATTATAATTAATGTTCCGGGTTCCAGTGTTCTGGGATGAGGCATTTTTAAATATTTCTCAATTATTGGATCATTTTCTCCGATTTCTGAGGAAAGATTCTGTTTTTCTGGTAAATCCATAATTTTAACCTCCTTTTTAATATTTTTTTGGAACATTTGTGATACTATTACAAATAGCTTTTTTCTCTAGTTCACCTCCTAAAATTTTTTTATAATTTAGTGTGCAAGCATCCTCCACTTGTGGGAATACTTGCACACTCAAATTTTTTTAAATTAGCTTCATATTTATTTATCTAATACCCGCTGACTCCCATTTCTTTACACAACTTTACAAGCTCTGGATGAACATATTTGCCTTCTTTTTCTATAATTTCTCCATCAAAAATTATCGTTGGATTTAACACAATTCCGTCGGTGTGAGAAGCGCTCTTCCATGTCTTGCCTTTTATCTGAGGCCCCTGGCTTCCCAGACCCATTTCAATGCACCCAAATACCCTTTCATCTTCGACTATCCTGCCGGTGGGTTTTGTTACTCCCGGATTAAATCCAAGGGAATAATGGGCCAGCCAGTACATGGTAGGATCGTTAAAGCTTGCGAGCCACCTTTCAAATATTTTCGCTTCTGTCCCCCCCTCGATCTTCTTCACCACTCCGTTTTCAAGAGTAAGCTCTACTGGTGAATGCAACAGACCTATTTCAGCAGGGGGCCACAAAGCGCCGTCGAATACCAGCTTGCCGTTGATGGTCTCTTCAACCGGACACCAGGATACCTGTCCGCCAAGCATTATGGGTTCGCCTTTGGTATCTGCCAGCTTACCCGACTGTCTTACTTTTCTTCCTCTGTTGTAAGCTTTTAAATTTGTTCCCGCGGGGCTTTGAATAATCACCTCATCAGCATTCTCGGCCAATTGCCGCAACTTTTCACCCAGCTCTAGCATTTTAGAATAATTAACCCTGCCGATAGTATTCACCATCATTAAAGCATCCATTCCGGTCAGGCAGATATAACGACAGCCTTCATCTAAAGCGCGTCTCCAGGCCTGGGTATGAAGTATATATGCGTACGAAAACTCTATCCACACATCCGCATTTTTTACTGCTCCCGCAACTGCCCTGGGAGGTTCTACTACAGCGGTAGGCCTTGTATCATACCATACTACTGTAGGTATAGCTCCCGCCGCGTACGCTGCCTTGGCCACTTCTTCTATAACTCGCCTATCTGAAGAAGTATCTCCTGTAATTACTACCTCTTCACCCTCTTTTACCAGCATTATGTCTTCCACTAATTTTCTTGCACTTTTTGCAAGTTCTAAGGATAAAAATTCACCTCTTGTTTCAATGCCTATGTTTAATTCCATAAAGATTACCTTCCTTTCATACATTAGTAAGATAAAATCTGACTTTAAAAATACATTCAGTATATTAATCGTCGCACTAAACCTATAACATTTTAATTATGTTAAGAAAGAACATTCTGAGATTGCCTCAATACCCCGGCACATTCAATTTTTTGCATATCTCCCTTGCTTCCGGCAGTTGATATACGCCGTTTTCTTCAAAAACCTTGCCGTCTAAAATAATTGTGGGTTTCAACAAGATGCCGTCGGTGTGCGAAGCGGCGGACCAGCATTCGCCCATGATTGACGCTCCCTGGCTGCCGATGCCGAATTCTATGCAGCCGAATACCCTCTCGTCTTCCACAATCCTGCCGGTGGGTCTTGTCACACCGGGATTGAAGCCCAGTGAATAGTGTGCAAGCCTGTACATGTTCGGGTCATTCAGCGATTTCAGCCAGTTTTCAAAGATCTTCGCTTCTACATCTCCGTCTATGCTCACCACCCGGCCTTCTTTTAATTCCAGTTTGACCGGATTCTTGAGTAACCCCAGCTCCAGCGGCGGCCATAATGCTCCATCAAAGACCAGTGTCCCGTTAATGGTGCTCTCTACCGGACACCAGCTTATCTGGCCGCCCAGCATAATGGGATAGCCCTTCTGAGTAGCCTTCTGCCCTGAATGGCGCACCCTCCTTCCACGATTATAGGCTGTCAGATAAGTACCGTTATCGCTTTTAACTATTATTTCATCCGCAGACTGGACCGTCTCCTTAAACAATTCTCCCAGTTCTATAAGCAGGTCGTAGTCTACCTTTGTAATCGTCTTCACCAGCATTTCAACATCCATGCCGGTAAGACAAATATACCTGCACCCGTTTTCCAGAGATTTTTTCCAGGATGGTGAATGCATGATATAAGAATAAGTGTATTCTATCCAGACATCCGCTTTCACAACCGCTCCTCCCACAGGAGCAGGCGGCTCAATACAGGCATTAGGCGCCGTGGGATAATATATGACCGTTGGCATCGCCCCTATGCTGTAAACTGCGTTGGCCGTAGCTTCCACCACCCTTCGATCGGAGGAGGTATCGGCCGTGATAACTACATTCTCTCCTTCTTTTACCAGCATTACGTCTTTCACCAGTTTTAGAGCACCTTTCGCGAGTTCGAAACTCAAATATTCTTTTGAAGGTTCTATCCCGATGTTCAACTCCACAGTGAATCATCCTTTCTTCAGAAATAATCAGTTTTTCAACAGAAAGTCTTAAAATTAACCAGATTTTTATTTTATTAACTCATATACCGCTTGAGCGTAAATTTTGGCTATTTTCCTCAGGTCTTCAAGGGCAATATACTCATCCTTCTGATGGGCCAGTTCTTTTTGGCCGGGGAAAACCGGACCGAAGGAAACGGTATTTTTCACATACCTGCAGTATGTTCCCCCTCCTATTGACAGGAGTTTCGGTTCGTCACCGGTCATCTCTCTATACACGACCCGCAGTTTTTTTATAAAATCGGCATCCGGGTCAACGTACAGCGGCAATTTATGCTGGTTTATCAAAAATTCCGCTCCCAAATCGCCTGCAATTTTTTTTAGCTTCTCAATTATTTCATTTCCATCAATCGTTACGGGATACCTTACGTCAAATTTAAGTTTCCCCAGTTTTTCGTCAAAATCCACTACGCCCACATTTATCGTCAAAGCCCCGGAAACGTCGTCACTACATGATATTCCGAGAGTTTTTCCATCTGACTCCATTTTCAACTTGTCAGCTACCGCTTCAATAAAAGCTTTTGCCTTTGGACAGCCAAAATCAATTCCTGCCAAAAAATTCAACAGTATTTGAACGGCGTTTTCCCCGTCCTCCGGATAACTGGCATGGGCTGAAATACCCTTCGCTTTTATAATGACGCCTTCCGGCGATTTCTCCATTTTTATCTTGCCTGCAAGCCCCCGTTCTTCAATTTTTGATTCTATTTCCCTGCTATCCGCATCTTCTATTACAGCTTCCGCACAGTCGGGCACCACATTCACACGGCTCCCGCCACGTATTCTTTTCAGATGCGCCCCGGATTTTGGTGCTTTGCCGAAGTTTTTCGTCAGTTCAAAGCGCAAAATCCCTTTTTCCGCATATATAATGGGGAACTCAGCATCCGGAGAAAAACCGCATACAGGCGGTTCTTCTTTTTCGAGATAGTGCTTTATGCACCTTGCACCGGTCTCCTCGTCGGTTCCTATGATAAGCCGCACCCTCCTTGAAACCGGCAGCCGGGAATCTTCTATCGCTTTTAAAGCATACAAAACGGCGATAGTCGGGCCTTTATCATCTACAGAGCCCCGCCCATACAGCTTACCTTCTTTAATCTGCCCGCCGAAAGGGTCCACCGACCAGCCGGTCCCCGCCGGGACTACATCTATATGGCCTAAAATTCCCACCATCTCATGACCGTTACCTATCTCAACATATCCTGCATACCCGTCCACATTTTTGGTTTTTAATCCCATCTCCTCCCCTTTTTTTAATATCCATCTCAGGGCTTCATCTATTTTCGGCCCGAAGGGAAATCTTTCATCCGACTTATCTTCATCCAAAATGCTTGGAATCTTTATGAATTCTTGAAGATTCTTTACCATCTCATCAAAATACTCATCCATTTTTATATTTAGAATGCCCTCCACGATATCGCTCCTTTAGCCTTGTATTTGATTTAAAACTTTTTGTAATATTGCTACCGCACTTTTGTTTATAATTTTAGCACAATATAATATGTTTAACCTATTGCATTAATTATAAAAAAATAGCTTCTTTATTGTTCAAAATGACCAATAAAGAAGCTAAACATTTAGAATATTAAAATAAGTTTTTTACAGTAAGTTCGCTATTTTCAAACCGATCTCGAGCCTCAGCCTGGTGGAGGGGTCATTCAGGTCACAATCGAGTATCTCCTTGATCTTGTTCAACCTGTAATTTAAGGTATTCCGGTGTATAAAAAGTTTTTCGGCGGCCAGATTATGTTTGCCCATGCAATCAAGATAAACTCTCAGGGTGTTTAAAAGATTTTCTTCCCTGTTTTTTAAATCGTATTCAATAAGTCTGAGAAGTCTTTTATCGCAGAATTTTTTCAGGTTTTCGCTTCTATTACAACTTAAAATAAAATCGTATACCCAGACATCTTTGTAAAATATTATATTGCCAGTGTTATTTTTTACCAGATCCATTAATTCCAGGGATCTCTTAGCCTCTCTGTACCCCTGCGATATGTTTGTCACATCATCATGGAAATCGCTTATACCAAATCTTATTTCTTTTATACCGCTTAAATTGCCTGAAATAACCTTGCATAGGGTGTTAATCTTATCATATCGTCCTATTGTGCCGCCGCCGGAGAAACTGCAGACTATGATTATATCTTCTCCTTTTCTCAATGTCACATGACCGTTTAGATTTGACGCCAGTATACTTTCCAGACCCTTAAAGTCTTCTTCCTCGACTTTCAAAGCATTCTCGTAATTCATATGGATAACTATAACGGCAATATTCCCTTTAAGACTCACGCCATAATATTTCAGCCTGCTCTTTATCTGCGAGGCATCCTTTATATTTCCCGCAAGGATATTTTCAAAAAACTCCCTTTTCGCTTTTCCTTCGGCCTGCTTTACCGCCTGCTTTTTCATGATTTCAAGGGCGGCAATAGTTGCAGCCTGTTCGGCGGCAATTAAGTCAAAATCTCCCAATCGGGAGTTGTTTTCAACTAAAGTGATATACCCGTAAACTTCATTTTTAATAATAATGGGCGCTATCACTCTGGCAAAACAATTGGGCCTGCTTTTTATATTTACTCTTACTGGCTTCTTATAAGTCTTAATCTTATTTAAAATTCCTTTCTTATCCAGTTCCTCAACCGCGTCAAGGGGAAGCCTGCCGGCTTTTATAATTTCCTGGCTCAACTCATCTCCGGTTCCGCGGTAATTTGAACACGACAATAGATTAAAACTTTCATCTTCTATGAAAACAGCGCAATCTAAAAGATATGAAAGGCCTCCGGCAATGGCGTCCAGACCTCCGCCGTGCAGCACCACTTTCATGAGTTCATCGTGGATTTCCTGGGAGCGCTTGATTATGCTCGCTTCTTTGTTCAGGATTTCAAGCAGGATTGGATTTACTATATCATGCCAGGAAACGTAGATGGGTAGTTCGATAAGGGGAAAGCTTTTTTCATCAGCGGCTTTTATCATGTGGAGCGGAATGGTATTTATAAAACGGCCGGGTTTTATGGCAAGGGCCGCGCAATTCTTCTCGACCAGATCGTAGATAAAAGTTTTTTCCATTTCAGGGTTATTCACAAAAACGTAGGCGGCTGTAAGCAGCAGTTCATTGCCCCTGATCCATTTGGCCGCATCGGGCACATCCATGGTTAGAACAAAATTCACTATCCTATCTAGGCCTTTTTCGCCCGCCACAACCTTCGCGTTTTTTAACTCTCCTATCTGAAGGGCCTCTCGCACCGTTATTCCCATTTCTCCCCACCCCGCTATATAATTACACCTTAGAACATCAATGACTAACGACGCGCTTGGGCTGTTGCATCCAGCTCTATCTTAAATTGAATTTATGGCAGCTATAATCCTCGGGATAACCTGCTTTTTCCTGGAAACCACATAAGGCAGGTAGAAGCTGTTGCCTCCAATATCCACATCAAAAGCCCTGCGGATTAATTCTCTGTGGTTCCCCACATATAAAAATTCGGAACCCTCGTTAATTATATCCGTCAGCATCAGCAGCAGGAGGTCGTATTCCCTGTCAGTCCTCAGCTTTTCCATAAATTCCACAAGGCGGCTTTTAAGATGGTCGGGGCTGCTGTTAAAAATATTCACCTGACTTATGCCGATTTTATATTCTCCGATTTTGAACTCCTTAAAATCGGTAAAAAATATTTCCTCTTCGGTTTTTCCCTGAAGAGAAGTTCCGGCCTCAAACATGGCCCTGGCGAATTTCTCAATTTCTATGCCCGCTATACCTGCAAGTTTTCTCGCCGCTCTTATATCTTCACCGGTGCAGGTAGGCGATTTGAAAACAAGGGTATCCGACAATATGGCCGCGCACATGAGGCCTGCTATTTTTTTTGAAGGGATCATTTTCTTCTCTTCAAAAAGGTTAAAGATAATCGTAGCCGTGCAACCCACGGGCCGGTTTATAAACACGATGGGCTGGCCGGTTTCCACGCAGCCTATCCTGTGGTGGTCGATGATTTCCAGGATATTTGCCTGTTCTATTCCTTCTACAGACTGAGATTTTTCATTGTGGTCCACCAGTATCACATTTTTCCTGGCATAATCCAGTATATGGCGCCTTGCCAGCATACCCACGGGTCGTTTCCGGCCGTCCAGAATGGGAAAGTTCCTGTACCTGTATTTGAGCATGGTTTCCGTCACATCGTCTATCGTATCTTCCAGGCCGAAGGTTACTAAATCCTCGGTTTTCATAATGTAGTGTATGGGTATGCTTTGATTTATCAATTTAACGGTATCAAAAGTGTCGTAGGGCACTTTTATGACTGTCACGCCGTTTGCCCGTGCCATCTCCAGCACATCGCCCGGCACTTCATGGCCCCCGGTGACTATCAGGACTTTTATTCCGTTTTGCACAGCCAGCAGTTGAACATCCTTCCTGTTGCCCACAATCAATAAATCGCCTTTTTTTATGCGGTCCAGGACATCCCTTACATTCATGGCGGCCACTATAATATTTCCGCTGAACACCTCATCTTTCAAAACAAGCGCTTCGCCTTTCAGGGTTTTTACAATGTTTTTTACAGGTACCGCATATCCGGACAATCCTGACGAAGATTTTAAGTAAACCTTTGCAATGTCGCCCAGCGTGGCAAGGCCGAGAAATTTTCCGTCGTCATCCACGATGTTAATCGTCCTTGCGTTATGCTGTATTACAATATCCCATGCCTCATACATGGAAGCCTCTTTTTTCACATTGACGGGTTTGTCAAAAGATATGTCGGACACCTGGGTGTAAACATTTTCGATCAATCGGGGCGCCGGGACATTAAAATAATTCAGGACAAATTGGGTTTCCCTGTTGACCGCCCCCAGTCTCACGGGAATGTAATTATGGTCTTTTTCAGTGAAATGCTTGAAATCACTGTAGCAAATAGCAGAACATATCGAATCGGTGTCGGGATTTCTATGTCCGATTACATATATGTCGCTCATAATTTCACCTCTTTCTAAACTCGTCTTATGCTTCTTCACCCTCTCCCTTTAAAACCGCCAGAGGTTTCAACTTTACTACTGGCTTTGTAAGCCCGGCTTCCACCAAAGTGAAAACCACTTCATCTATGTCTTTATAAGCCATCGGCGCTTCGTCCAGGATCGCACCTAAATTCTTTGATGCTACGACCACGTTCTTCAGCTGTTCCAGAAGCTCCTCCTTCGTAAATTCAAGCCTTGCCTTCTTGCGGGACATAACCCTTCCCGCCCCGTGGTTGACAGAACAGAAGGTCCTTTCAATTTCCGGAGTTCCAAGGACCACATAAGATGCCGTGCCCATGCTCCCCGGGATAATGGCGGGGTGGCCGGTCTCCCGGTAGCACGGCGGATTGGCTTTATGGCCCTCCGGCAGGGCCCGTGTGGCACCTTTCCGGTGCACCAGCAGCCATTTTTTTCCGTACTTTTCTTTTTTAGCGATATTATGAGCCACATCGTAAAGGAGGTCCAGGCCGAGGTCGGTTTCTGGCTTTTTCAGCACTTCCACAAAAGCCTCACGGACGAAATGGGTGATGAGCTGTCTGTTGGAAAAGGCATAATTGGCCGCACAGGCCATGGCTTTTAAGTAATTCTGGCCGTCCTCCGAAAAAATCGGCGCGCATGCAAGCCCTTTTACGGGTGCCCTGGTGCCGTTTCTTTCAGCGTGCTCCCACATGATGCGGGAAAAGTCGGTGCATATCTGGTGGCCGAAGCCGCGACTGCCGGTGTGTATTAAAACATAAAGGCGCTCGGGATAAAGACCGAATTTCCGGGCCACTTCCTCGTCAAACAGCCCGCTCACTTTGCCTATCTCAATAAAATGATTGCCGCCTCCTATGGTCGCCAGCTGGTCCGCCCGCTCCCGGGCCGCGGCAGGTATGCAGGAAGCATCGGCACCCCCTATACATCCCCCATCCTCAATTCTTTCCATATCCTCCTTCCGCCCAAAGCCCATCTTTATAAAATGACCCGCCCCCTCTGAAGCTATTGCCTCCAAAGGCGGTTTCCTCAGGGACTTTAACACACTGGACCTCCCCACACCGGAAGGCACCTTCCGTGAAATAGCGTCCAGGATTTTTGACAATTTATTTTTATCCAGTTCACCGGCTAAAATCTTTGTGGTAAGGAGTCTCACCCCGCAATTTATGTCCATTCCCACAGCTCCGGCGGACACCACACCATCTTCGTAATCGGTGGCCATCACGCCCCCTATGGGAAGGCCGTAGCCGGAGTGGATATCCGGCATACCGATGACGGGGCTTACGACTCCGGGCAGAAGGGATGCGTTGTACAGCTGTTCGATGGATTCATCTTCTACAAAACCTTCAAAAAGCCGCAGGCTTAAATAAACGTGTATCTCAACCCGGCTTTTTTTATTTATAAACATATAACAATTTGTCGAAATTTGTTTGAGCTGCTCTTTCATATTTGTCCTCCACCGGCGGCCGTTTCGTTTCTCAAGATATTTATAAAGATTTTAGCATAACCTGAATGAATTTGCCAGTTGTCTGTTAGCGTTTAAAAAAAAAACAGGGGTCTATTTGCAGGTCCCCTGTCATTTAAAAATTCCATTAGCTATAAAACGAAACTTAACGCCTTTAATTTGTCGCAGGAAAAGCATATATTATGAATTTAATAAGCATAAAGAAAATCGATGTGGCCAAAAATATCCCCGCCATCCCTATACCCATTAATCTCAGTGTCTCAACAAATATGTTCAAATCCATCACACCCCTTTTTTATTTTACAAGTGTCAAGATTAGCCCTCCTGCTATAATGGAACCCAGTTGCCCCGCTACATTGGCACCTACAGCCTGCATTAGTATGAAGTTCGACGCATCTTCCTTTTGAGCCATTTTCTGGACAACCCTGGCAGACATGGGAAATGCCGATATCCCGGCCGCCCCAATCATCGGGTTGATCTTATTTTTTAGGAATAGATTTAAAACCTTAGCAAAAATCACACCGCCTGCTGTGTCGAATATAAAGGCCACAAGACCCATTACTATTATCAATAGTGTGGCGGGATTTAAAAACTGTTCAGCCGTCATTGTTGAACCTATGGTTATTCCAAGAAGCAGAGTGACAAGATTGGCCAGTTCGTTCTGGGCGGCTTTAGAGAGCCTGTCCAAAACGCCGGAAACACGGATTAAATTTCCGAACATCAGAGAGCCCACAAGAGCCACACTTATAGGTGCCAGAACCCCTGCAACCACAGTCACAACTATGGGAAAAAGAATCAGCACTGTTTTCGAGATTTTTATGTCAAAATTGGGCTTCATATGTATTCTTCTCTCTGCAGGGGTGGTTAGAAGTCTGATTACCGGCGGCTGTATAATGGGGACGAGAGACATATACGAATAGGCCGCTACCGAAATGGGGGCCAGCAGGTGTCTTGCAAATCTGGTGGCTACATAAATTGAAGTGGGGCCGTCCGCCGCACCTATAATTCCTATGGACGCCGCCTCTTTAAGGTTAAAGCCAAATAAGACCGCCATAGCCATGGTAAAAAATATTCCAAACTGGGCCGCTGCCCCGAAAAAAAGCATTAAAGGTTGCTGCAGAAGAGGAGTAAAGTCAATCATCGCCCCCACGGCGATAAATATTAATACGGGAAATAGTTCCGTCAGAATTCCCGCTTTAAACAGCAAGTCCAAAAATCCTCCATCGCTAATCGCCGAAGAATAAGGTATGTTTGCCAGAATTGCTCCAAAACCAATCGGCAGCAGAAGCATCGGCTCGTATTCTTTTTTTATGGCAAGATAAATCAGGCCTCCTCCGATTAAAAACATTATTACCTGATAAATGCTGAGAGCTTTAATGCCATACAACAGTTGGTCCATTTTCTGCCTCCTCTATTTATTATCATTGTATACATTGTACAGCTTGGCTCATGTCTGAGCAAATGTTAATAAAATCGGTTAATGTGTATAGTTGCCGTTTTTCTTTAAATTTCATCATCATGTGAAGGGTTAAGAAACAATATTATAAACAAACACAAAATTTTATCAGGTTTTAGTCGTGGTGTATATTTTAAAAATACAAACCGGGGAAACCTTTTAATAACCCCGGTTCACATTTTTTAATTTTTATTTATTTATTTTAATATAGCGGACCTCCCGAATCCATGTGGCCGCCCATCATCATTTCCCTTATCATCCGCATCTCTTCCCTTTCCCGCGCCATCATCATCCTCAACATTCTCCTCATATGTTCGCCGGGAGCATATCGCATCATCTCATCCAAAAGGGCCAGTTCCTGCTCATCTATACGAAGAATTCGATTGAGACCGTCCATCCAGTCCATTTTTATCCCTCCCTTTACATGTGATGTAATGTCAAACTAAGACCTTAAATTTACATGCTTGCTACCTTAAAACTATTGAAACTAAAAGTTTTTCGGAAAAAAGGAGGATTCCCTCCCCTTGGTGTCGTAGGTAGTAGTTGCCAAAAACAATCAC
>NZ_JBJYKD010000021.1:0-55953 GCF_049310025.1 Thermorhabdus hydrogeniformans
TGCAACACTAATACCCTTTTAAGTTCCGTCTGTGACAAGGTTACTCTCTCCCTACTCATACTGACATTTTTACAGAAGAATTTCACCCTGACAATATCACAGACGAATAACAGTAAATGTAAATTATTTTTTAGTATATCACAGATAAATTAAAGCGGCAGTTTCTCTGTTGACTTAAACCAGCCTTAGCAGTAATTTCTCCCTGCAGCCATATACAAAGTCAATTGGCGGTATTTCAAGCAGGGTGTAGCACCCGGGTTGTTGTTTGAGGCTTGCCCTGGCGGCGGAAACCATGACCTGAGCCGTGGCCGCCGGGTTTGTCACAGACATTATAAACTCCATCCGCTGGTTATGGGTTTTGCCCGAGACCCCCTTCCTTTCCATGTGGACGCCGTGGCCCACATCTATAAGGCTTTCCACATTGTCCACTTTGTATATGTGGGGTTCGTCATGGGCAAAGTATGGATCGAGTTTTATGGCCGCCGCCACTTTTTCAAAATCATATCCTTCTTTTATTTTGACGTACACCAGCCTTTTGTGAAGGCCGGTCCCCTCGGGGATGGTCACGGAAAGGGCATCCTCCACGCCTTCCACGGCTTTCACCGCCACGGTGTGGCCCATGCTCATACCTGGCCCGAAGTTGGTATAGGTTATCCCTTTGGGCGCTATCATTTCCATTACCGCCCTTATCACCGAATCGGTTCCCGGGTCCCAGCCGGCGGAAATCACCGCCACACAATTGTGTGCTTTCGCTATTTTATCCAGGTCCTTTCGCAACTCCATCACGGCTTCCCCGTGGATGTCAAAGCTGTCTACAGTGTTTATCCCCATCTTCAGATACCCCGGCGCCACTTGCGGCACGGCGCGGCTGGGTACGCCCAGAATGGCCACATCCACCTTTCCCAGCTCTTTCACATCGGTAACCACGGGTATGTCTCCCATTTCTTTTTGCACTCCGGGAACTTTTTCCGGAGTGCGCAGCACTATCCCCGCCACTTCCATATCGGGGCTTTCCTCAACGGCGGCCACTGCGGCCCTGCTTACGTTCCCGAAGCCCACCACGGCTATCCTTGCTCTCTGCAATTTTCTTCCTCCTTAAACTACCGTATAGTCTACATGTTTTTTAAAATAACCTCTTTAAATCAATTTATATGCAATTAAGACAAGCAAGATTAATGCCAGCGCTGTTCCGGCGGAACTCGGGAAAATAGAGACATCTAAATTTATCACATAAAGCAGAAGTTCACTTTTGCGAACCGCATATGGGTCTCGAATCCGCCGTATAGTGCTGACTAAATTAAAAAAAGGAGTTCTTATTTTAGAACTCCTGGTTCACTTTTGCGAACTTACCGGCAACCTTAAGCTTTTTGTAAAAGCTGGTCTTGCCCATGCCCAGCAATTCCATGGCCTTTTTCCTGCTGCCGCCGCACACTTCCAGGGCCTTTTCCAGAGCCTTGGCTTCGGCTTCTTTTAATATGTTTTTTATGGGACCGACATTTTTTATATCCACCAGTTCACCGCCGCTGCGGCCTTTTTTTACATCCTCCAGCACATACTCCGGCAAGTGGGCGGGTAAAATTACGTTCCCATCGGCCATTATAACGGCTCTTTCAAGCACGTTTTCGAGTTCACGGATATTGCCCGGCCACCGGTAGTCCAGAAAAATCTTCATCACCTCTCCGGATACCTCTTTTAATCCCCTGCCGGTCTTTTCGGCTATTTTGGGGAGCAGGTAATTCACCAGCGGGTATATGTCCTCTTTATGTTCTCTCAATGGCGGCAGCGCAATGCAAATAACATTCAGCCTGTAAAAGAGGTCTTCTCTGAAAGCTCCCCTTAAAACAGAATCACGGAGGTCCCGGTTTGAGGCGGCTATAATTCTTATGTCCACGTGAATGGGCTTTATACCTCCGACTCTTGTGAAGGTCCTGTTCTGCAGAACATGAAGCAGCTTTGCCTGGAGCGGTATTGGCAGTTCGCCTATCTCGTCAAGGAAAATGGTCCCGCCGCTTGCCATCTCAAATTTGCCCTGCTTTTCAGTTACCGCACCGGTGAAAGCTCCTTTTTCGTGACCAAACAGTTCACTCTCCAGCAGCGTCTCGGGTATGGACGCGCAGTTCATGTATACGAAGGGGCCGTCGCGCCTGGCCCCGGCCCTGTGAATGGCCTCGGCAAAAAGGCCCTTTCCCGTGCCGCTCTCTCCTATTAAAAGCACTGTGGAGCTGGTTTCAGCGGCCCTTTTGGCCATTTCCACCACCACACGAATCTTATGGCTGTCGCCTATTATATGCTTAAAGGCCTCTTTCTGGATCTGCTCAGCTTTTAACCTGTTTTCCAGGTTTTCCAGCGACATCATGGCCTTTTCCCTCTCCATCTGGAGTGCCTTAAGTTCCGTGATGTCAGCGACCTTCAGAAAGGCCCCCACCCTCACACCGTCTTCCACCAGCGGTTCTATGGTACATCGGACAGGGATACCGTTTATCATAGACTCCAGCCCCCTTACCGCCCTGCCTTCGCCTCTCGCCACGGCCATGAGCTGTCTTATTATGTCCGAGTCCGGGTGCAATTCGCTTATATGCCTGTCCACCACCTGAAAACTCCTGCCATACCTTCCTTTTCCCCGGAAAAGTCCCCCTTCCAGCACAGTCTTGAGTTCCTCGTTGCGGGCGGTATAGCCCCTGGTCTGGTAGAACTTCACCTCAAGGCTTTCCCCACCTATGACCACCATATGCCCGGCGGCCCATCTGTAAATATAGTCGAAGCTCCGGTCATTCACCTTTATCCTCAACCGCTTTAAATCAAAATCTATCCGGGCTTCCAGCCTGATACCGTTCAGGGAAGTTTCTACCGAGAGCTTACTGCGGTAGTCTTTCCCGTCAAGCCTAGCGCAAACACCGCTGCCTATTTTTGCCCCTTTCACCCCGATGGCCACGACGGCGTCTCCCTTTTTGACCCCGCCGGGGTCAACTCCGATCAGCGCTAAATCCCCGGGGCCCATGCCTCCGTCGTCAGCGCCCAGCAAGTTGTCCGCTATACAAACAATATCCCCTTCTTCGACCCGGCCTTCCCGGTGGCCGAGACCGTCCTCGGGATTAATTCCGAAGATGTCCCTGGCCATCCTGTTGTATATCTTTATATACCCGCAGGAATCGATGACTATAATCCCCTCATCTATAAGTTCGATAACGGCGGATTGGTATATCATATTTTTCACACCCTTTTAATAGGATTAACATGCGGACAACTTCACCATTTCCAACTTAATACCGCAGGAATAATCCGGCGTTTAAATCATGTTTAATTTTTGGGTCGGACATCCGTTTTTTAAAAATTCTACATTTCTCTTTTAATTTCCTGCATACAAATTCACATCAAATCCAATATGTGGTTTTAAGTTATGTCACGACACCATATAGATAAAATAGTGTGATTCCAAATTTTTCTTTTAAGTCACTGTATATAAAAAATTTTTAAGTAAGGCTATGGATAAATTTATATATTACAAAATTATGATATAATTTAAATACCATATACATTATTGTGCCTAAAGGAGGTGTCGGGATGGATCTGAACAGGATAGGACCGGGTGTGGCTTTCCTGGCGGGGGTTCTGGCGTTTATTTCTCCGTGCGCGGTGCCGCTGCTGCCGGTGTATTTTTCGGTGCTGGCGGGCAGTGCGCCGCGGCAGGCCGGGAGGGGTGTTTTTCTTCTAAATACGTTTTTTTTCATTCTTGGTTTTTCCATCGTATTCATTCTGCTGGGGCTTTCCGCCACTGCGGCAGGCCGCTACCTGCTGGTGAACCGGCTTTTTATGCTGAAGATATCCGGGGCGTTCGTCATTTTGTTGGGCCTGTTTCTGGCCGGGGCCTTTAAACTGCCCTTCCTCCTGAAAGAAATGAGAAGGGAGCTTCACTTTTCGAAGATCACGCCGCCGGCCGCGCTTTTACTGGGAGGGGCCTTTTCTCTGGGCTGGACACCCTGCATCGGGCCGGTGCTCTCATCGGTGCTTATTATGGCTGGCAGCGCCCAGAGCTTTAGGGCCGGTCTGTGGCTGCTCACGGCTTTTTCTCTGGGTTTCGCCCTGCCCTTTATGGCGCTGGCAGCTGCAGCCGACAGGGCTTCGGGGCTTTTGAAAGCAGTAAAAGGATATTTACCTTTTTTGCAAAAGGCTGCGGGAGCGCTGTTGATACTGATGGGGGTTTTGTTGTTTTTCAACCGTCTGTAATTATACATAATGAAAGAAAATCATAATTTATATCATTTAACGACTTATATATGGGCTGAATGTTGAACGGGAAATTTAATCCGCAAGTTTAAGGATTGCAAAAGGAGGTTTGTGGATTATTATGAAAAAGCCAAAACTTCCCGGGAGCCTGATTTTTTTCCTGATATTTGCCATAGCAGTGTCCGCCGCTTTGGCCGGATGCGGGAATCCAGACAAAAAGGCGGTCCCGGAAGGCGGTCCGCCCCGGGGCACGCCCGAAAGCGCCGCAGGTGACGGTCCGGGCGGTGAAGGCGCCGCCGTAGAAAAACCTTTTGAAGGCTACAGGGCTCCGGATTTCGAGCTGGAGGACCTTTCCGGAAATAAGGTGAAGCTCTCGAGCCTTTGCGGCAAAACGGTGGTGGTAAACTTCTGGTCTCTGGACTGCCCATACTGCCTTGCCGAAATGCCTGAATTCGAGGCCTTTTACTCTTCGAAACCGGAGGAAGTGGAGGTATTGATGGTCAATCTTGACAGGGACCAGCGCAAACTTACGACATATATCAAGAATAAGGGCTACACCTTTACCGTACTCAAAGACGAAAAGGCCCGGACACTGAGGGATTACCTTATAAGGGGCGTCCCCACCACCATAATCGTCGGAAATGACGGCATTGTCAGAGCCCGGGTAGAAGGCCCCGTCACAAAAAAGGACCTGGAATCCCTGATTGAATCCCGGTCATCAGGGAAGCCCCGGGTCCCTTCCTGACCGGCTTTGTAGGGATATGGGTCATATCCACGGGCGGCATTTAATAAAAAAAGCGAGCGACCGCTCGCAGTATCTAATCTTTTCCTTTTGGCTTGCACAGGATTTCCGAAATCCAGGTGTCGAATATGCTCGCGGCGTGAGACGGGCGGATGATGACGGCCGTATCGGCTCCTTCGCCGCTGCCTCCCACCGCGACCACGTCTTCGCCGTAGGGTATGAGTCCGGCGTCAAGGGCCATGGTGGCCACTTCCACACACACTTTGACCCCCTGGCCGAACATCCTCAGGGTGTTTGCCATGATCTCCACGGGGTAGACCCCGCCGAATTTGCGGCTCATGCCCCTCTCGGCGCCGGAGAGGACGTGGGTGGTGGTGAGCACCTTCACCCCTGAGGACAGCAGTTCCTGTCTCAGGTCATCGGGAAATTCCTGCAGGCCGGGGCCCGGGTAGCCGCTGGCATGGGTCACCACAACAAGATTGGCTTTCATGCCCGCATCCTTGAACATTCTTGCGGTATATCCTCCGGAGGAAGCCACCACCACATGTTTTATCCCCCGTTCCTCCACAGCCTTTTTAACCACTTCCAGCGTATTTTGTGTGTTTTGTTTTCCCGGCTTATCCCAGTACATTTGTCTCAAACCTGGTTATCCAAACCGTGCAAAAATGCACCAGTTTGGAGCTGGGGTATTTGTATTCCGCCTTTCAGGCTGTCCCAGACCCCAACAGGCGGTATTTGAGACAGCCATAGCCCCCGTCCCAAGAAACGGGAGCTCTCGCCTTAACGGTCTTTCCGCCTGCCCTGAAATCAGAATAATCTTCAGGGCAGAGAAATTTCCTTACCGTACTGGCCCCCCAAGCGCAACATCGGGGTAAGGTCAGAAGAGGTAATCTTTTATCACCTTAATTATATTATATCTTCTTAGTTATTATATCTTCAAAATCGACGCCAGCTCTTCAAAAAATTCGCCTGCTTTGCAGTGAGCTGTTACGGCGGCCCGGCTATCAAAGGGGGTCGGTTCTTTGTTGATTATTACCAGTTCTTTTGCAAGATAGGGCAGGTCCGCCACCGGGTAGACTTGCAGGCTGCTTCCCACCACCAGTAAGAGTTCGCAGCCGTCCAAAGCCTCCCGTGCCCTGTAATAGTCGCTGCTCATGGGGTCTTCGAACAGCACCACATCCGGCCTGAGTATTCCGCCGCATGTTTTGCATTTTGGGGGAACTATGCCGTCTTCAAACTGCCGGACAGCTTCGGAAAAATCATATTTATGATTGCAACCCATACAGCGGCACGTGCGAAGGTGGCCGTGAACTTCCCATACGTTTCTGGAACCAGCTTTAATGTGAAGCCCGTCTATATTCTGGGTTATAACTCCACGGATAAAGTTCTTTTCTTCCATCTTTGCAAGAACCCGGTGAGCGGTATTCGGCTCGGCATTCGCGTATTTAATCCACCGGGGCAGGTTAAAATTATAAAATTCTACCGGATCGGAAATTAATGCCGAAAGGCTGACCTTTGCCATTGGGTCATATTTTTCCCACAACCCGGTGCCTTTGCTTCTATAGTCCGGAATCCCGCTTTCGGTGCTGATGCCGGCGCCGGTAAGTGCGAGGGTTTTGCCTGATCTTTTTATGAGATCGGCCGTTTTGAGCGCCATTTCCCTTAAAAAATCCACGCTTTCACCCCTCCCGATGCAGAGGTATAATGCCTGTCGCAAGAGTCCGCCGCCTACCCGCGATCATGAGGCGGTAAAAACCGTCTCCGTTGGGTCTTCCCGCATTCGGGCGGCGATGTGTGCCCTGCGTATAAAACGGGGGTGACTCGTGTCACCCCTCATTATCATTTGCCCAGGGTCTGCAGGAATTCTCCGTATTCTTTTGTGTCCACCGGTACCTTGATTTCCCCTTTTATGATTTTTTCCTTCAGTTCGTCAAGCCTGGGCTGTATGTCGGAAATCAGGGCTTTGTTGTAGTCGTTCACGGCGTAGCCCACACCGTCTTCTGCCAGGCCGAAAATACTGGGACCGCCCTTAAAATTACCGTCCATATACGCCTTTATGGTGTCAAAGACGGCAGTGTCCACGCTCTTTACCATGCTGGTGAGTATATACGGCCTCTGCTCTTCTTTGGCGGTCAGGGACTGGTCGGAGTCGACCCCTATGGCCAGTTTCTTTTCCTCGGCCGCGGCTTCAATGACTCCGATGCCCGAAGCGCCGGAAGCGTGATACACCACATCGGCTCCTGCTTTAATCTGCTTTAAGGCCAGTTCTTTGCCCTTGACCGGGTCTTTAAAGGCGTCGCCGGTGGTGCCGATATAGTCGGATACGGTTTCTATTTTGGGGTTAACGTATTTTGCTCCGGCCAGATACCCGACCTCAAACCTTTCGATGAGGGGTGTCTTCATGCCGCCCACAAACCCCACTTTGCCGGTCTTTGATTTCATAGCCGCGGCGGCGCCTACCAGGAAAGAACCTTCCTGTTCTTTAAACAGCAGGCAGGAAACGTTGGAGTTTTCGTCCAGATCTTCGATGTAGCCGTCTATCAAGCCGAATTTTACATCCGGGAATTCCCGGGAGAGTTTCTTAATATGGTCGGTGAACATGAATCCGACGCCGAAAATCAGGTTATATCCGTCTTCGGCCAGCAGTCTCATGAGCTGTTCGCGGTTCTCGCCGCCGGCCGAGGGCTCCAGGTATTTTACTTCTATTTTATCTCCAAATTCCTTCTGGGCCCTTTCCAGCCCGGCGTAAGCGCTGTCGTTGAAAGACAGGTCCCCGCGGCCGCCCACATCAAATACAAGGCCCACTTTAACCTTATTCTCCTCCGGAGCGGACTGAGACTGCTCCTGGGCCTTTTGCCCCTCCTGATTCTGTTCGGCGGCCTGCCGGCCGCATCCCGCCAGTGCCGAACCCACCAAAAATACAATCAGAAAAATCGTAAAGAGCTTTCTCATATTTGACACGACAGTCTCCCCCCTAAAAATTTTAAGTTATATATTTATGAGGCAATTTCAATTATTTTTGCCAACACCCCCCTTAAACCGTAATCATAAAAATATGCGAGAACTATTTTACCTCCTGCATAATAGCCACGCCCGAACTGGTGCCTATTCTTGTGGCTCCGGCGTCGAGCATGGCAAGCAGAGTCGCAAGGTCCCTTATCCCTCCCGAGGCCTTGATCCCCATGGAATCCCCCACCATTTTCTTCATGAGCTTTATATCTTCCACGGTGGCTCCGCCGCCGCCAAAACCGGTAGAGGTCTTTACAAAATCGGCCCCGGCGTCTTTTGCAAGCTTGCAGGCGGTCACCTTTTCGCCGGGAGTGAGGTATCCCATTTCCAGGATCGCCTTTACCTTTGCATCGGGGTTGATTTCTTTTACCGCCTTCACCACGCTTTCTATGTCCCGGGTTACGGCATAGTAATCCCCGCTTTTGAGAAATCCCACGTTTATGACCATGTCCACTTCCACGGCCCCGTCTTTTATCGCCCCGGCCGCTTCAAAGGCTTTGGTCTCACCGGCCGATGCCCCCAGGGGAAAGCCCACGGTGGCGGCCACCTTTACATCGGTCCCCTGCAGTTTGGAAACCGCATATTTTACATAGCACGAGTTGACGCATACCGAATAAAAACCGTACTCCACCGCTTCACTGCAGAGTTTTTCTATATCCTCAAAGGTGGCTACGGGTTTTAGAAGCGTGTGATCTATGTATTTTGCTATCTGTTCCCTGGAAAGCATCCGACTATCACCTCGATTGTAAATTTTCATTAAATTTTCCATATAGATAATTCTACACCGCATGATAAAATCCTTTTAAATTCCAATTTTTTATTCACAAAAAAGACCCCCATGATTTTTTCACGGAGGCCATTATTCGCTCTTGCTTATCTAAATATTTTTACCTCAGAGAAAATCCGTATTTCAGCGGGTCTTCTTCATCGAGCATGTAGTGGTTTACCCCGGTGATGAAGGCCCGGCCGGTGATTTCCGGGATGACCGCTTCGAATTCCCCCACTTTTGTCCGACCCACCAGGCGCCCGGTGAACAGGGTGCCGAGGATGCTTTCGTGGATGAAGTCTTGATTTAAACCGAGTTCGCCTCTGAAATAAAGGTCGGCCATTTTGGCACAGGTGCCCGTGCCGCACGGGGAACGGTCGACGGATTTTTCGCCGAAGATGACCACATTTTTGGCATGGGCGCGGGGGTGGGTGGGACAGTCGGATATTTCCGCCAGGTCCACGGTCTTTATGTGCGGCTTTTCCGGATGGTAAACCCGCACCTTTTTATTGGCCTCTTCGCGGACTTTCAATCCCATATCTATCAATTTGTATATGTTTTCCTTTTTCACCTCTATCCCCAGATCTTTTGCCTTAACTATGGCGAAAAAGCTGCCGCCGAAGGCTATGTCAATTTTGACGGTGCCGTAAGGTGGGATTTCAACTTCTACATCTTTTTTAAATAAAAACGCTGGCACGTTTTGAAAAGTAACGCCTGTCGCCCTGCCTTTTTCCACCCTGACTCTGGCCTTTACCAGGCCGGCCGGGGTTTCCAGCACCACTTCCGTTTCCGGCTCCCTGACCTCAACCATCCCCATCTCCACCGCCACCGTGGCCGCCCCGATGGTGCCGTGGCCGCACATGTTGAGGTAGCCCCCGGTGTCCATGAATATAATCCCGAGATGGGCCTCGGGTCTGGTGGGGGCGGTTATTATGGAACCGAACATGTCGTCGTGGCCCCTGGGCTCCAGCATCAAAGCCCTTCGGATGTGGTCCATATGTTTTTCCAGGTATTCCTTTTTTTCGGGCATGCTGTTGCCCGGTATCCGGGGTATCCCTCCTATAACCACCCTTGTGGGTTCGCCCATGGTGTGAGAATCCACGGCTATAATCGAACGGGAAACGTTCATTGTATCCACTCCTATTAAATTTTACCGGCTCACATGTATTGAATCAGGCCAATCCGTTCCATAACCGCCGTTTATCTATCATTAACAGTTCCTCCAGCCGTTCCCGGTAATTATCTGTTAATTTTACCACGTCTATTATATCACAGGTGGAAGTAAAAGGAAAGCCGCCAGCAACAGGAGGTTTCAGACCTGTGTGCACGACAGGTACCTGAGAAAAGGAGTGAAGGAAAACGGAGTTGCGGCACTTATCCATAAAAATCAAGGTCGTGAACCCGCTAAATGCCATCCCAGAGGAAACAAACAAAAAATTATCAATTTTAAAATGTGTGACGTTTACAAAGACATCTGCCGCTTTTTTTCTTTTATCTGCCTTATCATTTCCGGCACCACCTGGAACACATCCCCGACAATGCCGTAGGTGGCTACTTTGAATATGGGTGCGTCCGGATCTTTATTTACGGCCACGATGATCTCGGAAGTCTGCATGCCCGCCAGGTGCTGGATGGCGCCGGAAATGCCGCAGGCGATGTAGAGTTTGGGCCTCACGGTGCGGCCCGTCTGACCCACCTGGTGGGCGTAGGGCATCCACCCGCTGTCAACGGCGGCCCTGGAGGCCCCTACGGCGCCGCCCAGGAGCTCCGCCAGTTCAAAGAGCATGGCGAAGTTTTCCGGCCCCTTCATGCCCCTGCCGCCGGATACGATGATGTCGGCGTCGGCCAGGTTTACCGTGCCGGCGTTATCTGGGATGAACTCCAGGATGTCCAGTAACAAATCCTGCGGACCCGATACGGGCCGCAGCTGGATTATTTTTACATGTGGATTCGGTTTCTCCTCCGGCATGGGCATGACCTTGGGCCTTACCGTGGCCATCTGGGGTCTTCGGTGGGGGCAGCAAATGGTGGCCATGATGTTGCCCCCGAAAGCCGGGCGGGTCTGGAGAAGCAGGCCTTTTTCCCTGTCTACCGAAAGCTCGGTGCAGTCGGCGGTAAGGCCGGTCCTGAGCCTTGCGGCCAGGGCCCCGGCGAAATCCCTGCCCAGGGTCGTGGCCCCTATGAGCACTATCTCGGGCTTGTACGTATTGATTATGTTTTGTGCTTCCATTACATATGTATTGGTCTGATAGTTTTTGAGCCAGGATGCGTTCACCACGTAAATGGCGTCCACATCGTAGCGGGCCGCTTCCTTTGCCATTTTATCTCCTTCGGAGCCTATTATCATGCAGGAAAGGCCGGCTCCCAGTTCGCCGGAGATCTCACGGCCTTTGCCCAGGAGTTCAAAGGAAACGGGGTGTATCCTGCCGGATTCGTGCTCAATAAACACCATGACGCCTTTATATTCCGATATATCGCCGCCTGTGGGCTTTTTATCTTCCAGCAGAAGGGCGCCCACCGGGCATACGTCCACGCACCGGCCGCAGAGGATGCAGCTATCGGTGACTTCGGCTACTTCGTGGTCGACTTTTATGCCGCCGTAGGCGCATACATCCATGCAAAGGCCGCACCCGGTGCAGCTTTCTTTAATTACCTTAAGCGCCATTTCCGAACCTCCTTCTATACCGATCATGACCGGACCGATAGAGCCCTGTTCAAAGCGCACGGCAGAACCGTTTCTGATTTGAAGTTGGATTTCGAAGTTGGATTTTTCGGTGGAACAAGAGTGCTAAGGGCAAAAACCGCCATCGGTCTACAGATTTATCACATGCCCATCCGACAGGGCTTCCAGCAGCTTTGCCACCGCCTCGGACACCTCGCCTTTTATTATCTGACCGCCTCGCCGGGGCGGCGGGGTGAATATGCATAGGACCTGAGTGGGGGAGCCGTCAAATCCGAATTCCCCCGGGTCGCCCCCGAGGTCCGCCGCACCCCATACGGGAATTTCGGCCCGGCTGGCCCTTTTGATGGAAAAGATGTTGGGTATGCGCGGCCGGTTGATGTCCTTCACCACGGTAATGAGGGCCGGCAAATATGCGGACACCACCTGGGTGCCGCTGTCCAGGAGGCGCTCCGCCACTATCCTTTTCCGGTCCAAATCTATCTCACGTATCTTTGACACACAGGTAAGCTGCCTAAAATTCAACCGCTGGGCGAGGCCCGGCCCCACCTGGGCGGTGTCGCCGTCGGTGGCCTGCTTGCCGCATATAACGAGGTCTGCGCCGCCAAGTTTCCTGATGCCGAGTGAAAGGGTGTACGCGGTGGCCAGGGTGTCGGCCCCCGCAAAGGCCCTGTCGCTTAAAAGCACCGCCCTGTCGGCCCCCATGGAAATGGCGGTTTTAAGGGCGTCTCTCGCCTGGAGCGGTCCCATGGAAATGGCAATTACTTCTCCGCCGTATCTTTCTTTTAGCCTTATGCCTTCTTCTATGGCGTACTCGTCAAAGGGATTTACAACGGATTCCACTCCTTCGCGGATAAGGGTTCCCCTGACGGGGTCCATCTGCACTCTGGCTTCGGTGCTGGGAACCTGCTTTATGCATACCACTATTCTCAAGTAAAATTCCCCCTTTAAAGTCCATGAAACTGCGGCGGCCGAAAACCCCGGTTGGCTTTGCCGCCGCAGGCAATCTGCGGTTAACTTGCCGTCAGGCGTGTCGAAAGCCGTAAATCATCTGCCGGTGAAGTTCGGAGGCCGTTTCTCCAGGAAAGCCGCCACACCCTCTTTTTTGTCATGGGTGGTGCAGGCCAGAGCGAAAAGGTAAGACTCATGCGCCAGCCCCTGGTCAAGCCCGAGATTCGCCCCGCGGTTTATGGCTTCTTTGGCGTACTGGATGGCCAGTTTCGGCAGGGCCTTGATTTTTTTCACCCATTCGGCTACTTCTTCCATCAACTTATCCTGAGGCACAACCTTGTTTACCAGCCCGATCCTGAAAGCTTCCTGTGCGTCAATCATATCTCCCAGGAGTATCATTTCAAGGGCCTTCGCCTTGCCCACAAGCTTCGCCAGCCGCTGGGTCCCACCCGCTCCCGGGATGATCCCGAGTTTTACTTCGGAAGCGGCGAATCCGGCGTTTTCGGAGGCTATCCTGAAGGTGCAGGCCAGGGAAAGCTCAAGGCCCGCTCCAATGGCGTAGCCGTTGACGGCGGCGATAACCGGGATGTTCAGGTTCTCGATCCTGGAAAAAAGCTCCTGGCGCTGCCTGGTATGCCTTCGCCCGATGATGGCGTCCCTTTCCACGAGCTCCTTTATGTCGGCTCCCGACATAAAAGCCCTGTCCCCGGCCCCGGTGACGACCGCAGCCCTGAGGTCCTCGTTTTTTTCGATGCGGTAAACCGCATCCTCCAGTTCTTCCACCATCCTGTTGCTGAGGGCGTTTCTCACCTCGGGGCGGTTGATGGTTATATACGCCGCCCGGTCTTCCTCTTTATACAGGAGAAGCTGATAATCCACCCGACACACCTCCCAATTTGTTTCCATATCATCCCCGCAGCGCAGCGGCACCGGCGATGCTGTGTTCGGCAGAACCGGTGCCGGCCCCTCCTTTACCCTTTTAAAATGCGGATATCCCCAGGTCTCTACCGGCGATTATGAGTTTCTGTATCTGGCTTGTGCCCTCGTAAAGGGTGTTTATCCTGGCGTCCCTGTAGTACCTCTCAATGGGGAACTCCCCGGAGAACCCGTAGCCTCCGAAGACCTGCAGAGCTTTATAGGCCACCCTGTTTGCCATTTCGCTGCAGAAAAGTTTGGCCACGCACACCTCCCGGGTGTTGGGGACTCCCTTATTCTTGAGATGCCCCACCCGGTAGACCAGCAGCCGGCCGGCCTCGATGTCTACGATCATGTCGGCGAACATCTCCTGTATGAGCTGGTGCCCGGCGATAGGCTTTCCGAACTGGATTCTTTCCAGGGCGTACTTTTTGGCGGCGTCGTAACATCCCTGGGCAAGGCCCACGCACCCGGCGGCCACGGTATAGCGGCCGAAGTCAAGGGCGCTCATGGCCACCTTGAAGCCCTGGCCCACCCCTCCAAGGATGTTTTCTTTGGGAACCCTGACATCGGTCAAGATGAGCTCCGCTGTATTGGAAGCCCTCAAACCCAGTTTCTGGTGAATGTCTCTGCTTGAAAAGCCCGGTGTCCCGGTATCGACCAGGAATGCCGTAATACCGCGGTGCCCGGCGTTTTTATCGGTCTTGGCGAAAACAATAGCCAGGTCGGCCACCCCGCCGTTGGTGATCCACATTTTGTTGCCGTTTAAAATAAAGCTGTCTCCGTCTTCCACCGCGGTGGCCTGCATGCTCACCACATCGCTGCCGGAGTTGGGCTCCGTCAGGCCGAAGCAGCCCAGTATCTCGCCGGAGGCCAGGCGCGGCACGTATTTTCTTTTCTGTTCGCCGGTGCCCCATTTCAAAATGGTCAGGGCCACCAGCGATACCTGCACGGAGTAGATGCCCCGCACCGAGGAATCCACCCGCCCCAGTTCTTCCGCCACGATGGCATGGGCTATGTAGTCAAACCCTCCCCCGCCGTATTCCTCTGGTATCACGGTGCCGAAAATCCCCAGCTCTCCCATTTTCTTTACTATATCGGCGGGGAACTTCTCCTCAAGGTCGTTTTCCGCCGCCACCGGGGCTATTTCCTTTTCGGCAAATTCCGCCACCATGTTTTTTATCATTACCTGTTCTTCTGTTAAATCAAAATTCATATCGGCGCCTCCCATATAAATAAAGTTATTAAAATCCCGCAACACCGGTCAATAATCAAGGACCGCCGGATTCCCGTCAAACCTTAAAGGATTAATAGGTGTAAAATCCCTTGCCGGTCTTGCGCCCCAGGTGCCCGGCCCTCACCATTTTCTTAAGGATATACGGCGGGCGGTAGCGGGGGTCACCGAACTCT
This sequence comes from Thermorhabdus hydrogeniformans, assembly GCF_049310025.1. Classification (NCBI taxonomy): domain Bacteria; kingdom Bacillati; phylum Bacillota; class Clostridia; order Thermosediminibacterales; family Tepidanaerobacteraceae; genus Thermorhabdus; species Thermorhabdus hydrogeniformans. The sequence goes on from NZ_JBJYKD010000021.1 coordinate 14,698, forward strand.
CTGTAAAGGGTTTCGGTCTTGGCCAGGTGGATATCCACCCCTATCATGTCGATCAGCTCCAGGGGCCCCATGGGATGGTTGGCGCCCAGCTTCATGGCGGTATCTATATCCCGGGCGTCCGCCACCCCTTCTGAATAAACGTTGACAGCCTCGTTTAATAGAGCGGCCAGGACCCGGCTCACTATGCCGGCAGGCGACTCTGTTTTAGTAACCACCGGCGTCTTGCCCAGCATTTCGGCAAGAGCCCTGGCAGCTTCCACCGTCTCGGGAGCCGTGTCGAGCCCCGGGATTATCTCCACCAGCTTCATTATCACCGGCGGGTTAAAGAAATGCATGCCCACCACTCTTGCCCTGTTTTTGGTGCCGCCTGCTATCTCGCTGATGGAGCAGGCGGTGGTATTGGTGGCAAGGATGACTTCAGGCCCGAAGTGCCTGTCAAGGCGGGCAAAAACCTGCTTTTTCACTTCCACGTCTTCCACCACGGCCTCCACCACAAAATCAATGTCGCCGAAGGCTTCAATCTCCGTGCCGCCGGTAATCCGGGACATGACGGCATCCGCCTCCTCCGCGGTCATCCTGCCCTTTTCCACGCGCCTGTCGAGCCCCGCCTTTATTTTGGCGACGGCTCTGTCGACAAAGGACTGCTCGACATCGATGAGCACTGCCTCAAACCCCTGCTGGGCGCAGAGCTGGGCTATGCCGTGCCCCATGGTCCCGGCGCCCACCACCATGATTTTTTGGAATTCCATCAAAACCCCTCCTGATTTTTATATTTAAAGCCTCTCGATTATCATGGCCTCACCCTGGCCGCCGCCTACACATAGGGTAACCATCCCTATGTGCTTGTCTTCCTGCCTTAATGCATTTATAAGTGTGGTCAGAAGTTTTGCCCCCGTGGCCCCTATCGGATGGCCCAGCGAAATGGCCCCGCCGTATATATTCGTCTTATCAAGGTCCAGGTTCAGCGCCCTTACCACCGCCAGCACCTGGCCTGCAAAGGCTTCATTCAGCTCTATGAGGTCGATGTCGGCCAGAGTCAGGCCGGCTTTTTGGAGCGCTGCGGGCACCGCCTCAACGGGCCCGAGCCCCATGTGAGTGGGGTCTACGCCCCGCTGTCCGTGGGAAAGGATCCTCGCCAGGGGCTTTATCCCCAGGGCTTTCGCCTTCTCTCCAGCCATCAGCACCACCGCGGCGGCCCCGTCACAGAGGGCCGAACTGGACCCGGCGGTTATGGTGCCGTTTTCTTTAAAGACGGGGGGCAGTTTCCCCAGGGCTTCCATGGAAATGTCGCGCCTCGGGATTTCTTCGGTGTCAAACACGGCGTTCGGATTCTTTCCGTCGCCGATATTTACGGGCAGTATCTCGTTTTTGAATTTTCCCGAATCAATAGCGGCGACGGCCCTTTTATGGCTCATGTATGAGTACTCATCCTGCTCCTTCCGGGTTATGCCGTATTCTTCCACCAGCACTTCCGCCGTTGCCCCCATCATCATGCCCGCCAGGGGGCACATGAACCCGTCCTGGTGCAGGTGATCCTGCAGTTCCCCTGCTCCAAGCCTGTAACCCCAGCGGGCTCCCGGCAGAAGATAGGGAGCGCGGCTTGCCATCTCCGCACCTCCGGCCACCATTACGTCCGCGTCTCCAGCCCTTATGGCCTGTGCCGCCAGGGCGACGGCTTTAAGCCCCGAGGCGCAACGCTTGTTGACGGAAAAGGCAGAAATACTGACAGGAAGGCCGCCTTTGACCGCGGCAAGCCTGGCCAGGTTCGGCCCCACACCCGCCTGCCACGCATTGCCGAATATCACCTCTTCCACCAGTTCCTTTTCAATCCCCGCCCTCCTGACCGCTTCGGCTATCACGGCGCCGCCCAGTTCCACCGGCGTCTTTTTCGAGATGCTCCCCCCGAATTTGCCGCAGGCGGTCCTGACGGCGCTTACAATTACCACTTCCCTCATGAAGCCACCTCCCGAAATTCACTCTATTATATTATTTTCATGCAATTGCAAAATATATGAAGCAAACTCCGTACCACCGGAAAAACCTTTAAAACGGGCCATTTCCACGGCCTTTTGGTTCATTTATTAAACACATCGTTCACTTTTTAAACCCGAGAACCGGCCCGGGTTTTTTGAATGGTGCAGGCGCATTGTTTAAAATATACCGTCACTTCGAATGTTTTATTTATGAATATTTTTTTTCTCCGGGGGTAAATTATTTTTGTAAAAAAATTTTTTGAGGAGGAGGTTTACTCTATGGCAGCCAATCTTGGTGCTCATGAAGTAATGGAACTGCACGAGGTGCTGTCCGAAACGATCACAGGTATCAACACCGTCCAGCTTTACGGGGATCATGTCAGAGACCCGCAGTTAAAAAGCATGATTGACAGGCAGCTGGAATTTATGACAAACGAGTACAACAACATGGTCAGGGCTCTGCAGCAGGAAGGCTACCATGAAGCCGTACCCTACAGAGCCAACATGAACTTTTCCCCCACTTACGGTCTCAGAAGCCCGTCATCCACAACACCCAACGCCTCGGCAACCCAAATTGACGACAGAGATGCCGCATCGGCAGTTATGTCGATCCACAAAACCGGTGCTTCAAAGCGCATGATGGCTTCACTTGAATGCGCCAATCCTCAACTCCGCAAAATGCTCATCCAGGGCGCCGTTAATTGCGCCGATCAAGCTTACGACATATGGCAGTTCATGAACAGCCGGGGTTACTACCAGGTGCCCACCATGCAGCAGAACACCACCAACACCATGATGAACATATACCAGCCCACGATGTAGACGGCAGGTTTCGGTAAAGTGCAGCGGGCACATCGTAATGTAAACGGCATTAAGGCTAACGAACAAAACTTTGCAAAAAAGGGAAGAGAATTTTTCTCTTCCCTTTAATTTTATTCCTTTGAAGCCATTTTTATTAATTCTTGTATTTGTCAATAACTTGAGAAAATGTCACCCTGAAAATCAGATAATCGTCGTGTGAAAATGTCACTTTTGCATCAGAATTTTAACCGGTCCTTAGCAATTTCAGTTATTCCGTCCGGCCAGTCAAGGGTTAAATTGCCGCCCGGCCGGATTCGTGATAAAATATACTTGTCAGAAAAGGAAGAAGGAGATTTTTTATGCAGGAGGCTTATCCGTATTTTATAGTGACTTTCCCGTCGGTCCATTATGCTCTCAGGTTCGAATCAAAATTAAAAGGGAGCTCCCTGTCTTTCCGGCTGGTCCCCGCGCCCCGCGAAATCAGTTCGAGCTGCGGCGTGGCCGCACGGGTCTTTGAATCAAATGCGGAACGCATCATATCTTTAATGAAAGAAAAAGACCTGCAATATGATGCATTGTACGTATATAAAGCTCCAAAGGAAAAACCGGTCCCTCTGGAGCTGCTCAAATAGAGTAAAATTTTTAAAGATGCGCTCCGGCATCCTTTTTTTGTAACAAAATAAAAATTGTGGTATAATAATGTCCAATTAAAATCAATCCGAACTGAATTTTTAGGAGGTAAAAATGGACAGGCAAAAAGCGGTGGAAATTCTCCACCAACACCTGCATACCGAAAATCTCGTCAAGCACAGCTATGCGGTGGAGGCGGTGATGAAGGCCCTGGCCGGGAGGCTGGAACCCGAAAGGGTCGAGGAGTGGAGCATCGCCGGCCTCCTGCACGACCTGGACGCGGACCTGGTGGACTACAGGAAACATCCCGAACTTCACGGCCCCAGAGCGATTGAAATATTGAGAAGCCTCAATTTCGGCACTGAAGACATGTACCATGCCATACTGGCTCACAACCAGGCCACCGGCACAGAAATAAAAAGCAAATTCGACCGGGCGCTCTACGCCGCCGACCCCATAACCGGCTTTATCACCGCCATAGCCCTGGTTTACCCGGACAGGAAGCTCTCCAGCGTTAAAGTCAAATCCATCACCAAGAGGATGAACGAATTGCGGTTTGCCGCCGGGGCCGACCGTAACGCCATGCGGTCCATAGAACTGCTGGGCATCCCCTTCGCGGAGTTTGCGGAGCTTTCGCTGAAGGCGATGACCGAAATCGCCGATGTACTGGGATTGTAAAGTTAAGATTTGCTGTTTTTTGCACCCATCCTGCCGAGGAGGTCTTCGATGAATTGCCGTGCGGTCCTTCCGGAACGCTGGTTGTGCCAGAGCTCCCACTTTACCGCCATCTTTCTCAGTTCTCCGGGATCGATGTCTAAACCCCTTTGGCGGGCAATCCCCTCCACTATTTTCAGGTAATTTTCCTGGTCCGGCGACATGAACACCACGGTTATGCCGAAGCGGTCGGATAAGGACAATTTTTCCTGGACGGTATCCCCGGCTTTTATCTCATCGCCCCCCCGGTCGCTGTGGAATTCCCTGACGAGGTGACGGCGATTGGAAGTTGCGTAAATGACCACATTGTCCGGAGTCGCCTCCAGGCTTCCTTCCAGCATGGCTTTGAGGTATTTGTACTCCGTCTCGTATTCTTCAAAGGACAGCTCGTCTATGAATATGATAAACCGCTGCGGCCTTTTGCTGAGCTGTGAAATAATCTCCGGCAAAAACACCAGCTGATGTTTTAAAACCTCCACCATGCGGAGGCCGTCCTTCCCAAATTCATGTAACATGGCCTTGATGGTGGACGATTTTCCTGTGCCCCGGTCGCCGTACAGCAGCATGTTGTTGGCCTTGAATCCCTTCACAAACTGTTCGGTGTTTCTGAGGACCTCCTTTTTTTGCTCCTCGTAACCTATGAGTTCGTGCAGCCTTATGGGATCGGGTTCGGGGATGCCTTCAAGTTTTCCGGAGGTTTCGGTTTTCACCCACTTGAATCCCCAGTACCTGCCGAAACTTCCGCATCCTACACTCTTATAAAATCGGGCGATATCTCCCAGGTTTTTGCCCCAATCTGCAGAAGCGCTCAGCATACTCTTCAGCCTTTGTTTTTCCACAAAGTAATTTTCAGGATGCGGGTAATCTTCAGCGGCCTTTTTGTAATATTTTTGCGGGAAAGTTATCATTTTCTGAAGATGCAGTTTTTTACCGATAAGGTCAGTCAGACAGTTAAAATCAAAGTCATATAATTTCCTTAAGTATTCCAGATCGCGCACGGCAAGCTCTTTCAGCGATTCGTCCACGCCTTCCAGACCCTTTGCTTCACATTTCAGGCTAAAGCAGTTCTCATCACCGAGGATGAGGTCCAGTATGCGATCCTGCCAAAGGTTGCCGGTAACGGACATGGGATCGTTTTCTTTTTGTTCCACAAGAAATCCTAAAAAATCATGGAATTCTGCCATAACTTCAACCGGAACTTCCTCTTTCAGCGACATCTCCAGAATTCGTTGGAACCGCATTACTGCCGGGTCTTTTAAAATGTTTCTGTAAACCACCAGGCTTTTTACTGCCAAAAATGCGTTAAACAATTGGCCATGGGTCTGTGTGCCGTTCATTTTTCTCAAAACTCCTTTGAACAAAATATTTTTTGAACAGAATATTTTATTATTACTTTACAAAAAATAAACCGATATATCAAGACCTGTTTCTTGCTCTGCACGCCCGGCGCCTGCCGGACGTGTCCGGCGAGCACTATTTTAAACTTTAAAATTCGGCAAAAAAAATACCGGCGCAAAGCCAGTATTTTGTTTTTAAGATATTCAGGTTTACAGGTTTTCTTTTACTTTATCCGTTATCCCGGCAAGAACCGCATCATCGGGCACATACCGGACCTTTATTTTTTCCATCGTCTCAAACTTGCACTCTTTAAGCTCCTGGTCGACCAGGTCTATGCTCTGACCGCCCCAGCCGTAAGAACCGAAGGCAAGGCCCGTCTTATTCCCGGTGGCGAGACCTTTAAGATACGTTAAGAAGGCAGACACGGTGGGCATGATGTTATTATTCAGAGTCGGCGAACCCACGCAGATGTATCTTGCGGTCAGCACATATTGTCCGGCCAGTGCACCATGGGGGTGAGGAAAAATTGAATATTTCTCTTTCCAATATTTATAACATCCCCAGTATTGACAACATATCTTGTAACAAAATTCTTTTACATCAACCGACTAAATAATCCAGTATTGTCATCAGCATAAAGCCGAAAATGATGGCATATGTGGCAGGCCTCTGATGATTTCCCATATGCGTTTCAGGTATAACCTCGTCACTTATTACAAAAAGCATGGCGCCTCCTGCAAATGCCAGAGCGTAAGGCAAAAACGCCGCAGAAAAATTCACCATCGTAACTCCTATGATAGCCCCAAAGGGCTCCACAAGTCCCGTCAGAAATGCCACCCATGACGCGTATCCGATCCCGTAACCGGCGGCTATGAGGCTTGCCGCCACAGCCAGACCTTCCAGAACATTTTGTATACCTATGGCAAAAGTCAGCGACAGCGCTTCCTTTGAAAAACCTCCCACGCCAACAGCGAGGCCTTCTGGAAAATTATGTATTGCTATTGCGATGACAAAAAGCAGGATATTATTTGAGCTTGATTTATACCCGGGGCCTTCATGGCCTTTTACAAAGTGGTCATGCGGGATTTTTTTATCAATTACGTCGACAAACACCAGGCCCAATATTATGCCGGCCAAAAGGGCCGGCGCCCCGCCGCGCTTTAAAGCAGGTTCTATAAGGCTGAACGCCGCGGCCGAGAGCATCACACCCGCCGCAAACCCCAGAGCCATATCAATTAAAAAATCCGATATTCTGCGTCTCAAAAAAAGCAAAGGCAGAGCCCCGATGCCTGTGGCAAGTCCGGCCATTATACTTAAAAAAATACCATATTCGGCAAGCGATAAATGGAGTGAATGCAATTGCAAGTATTCCGGCCTCCTGCGCAAACTTTTATTGTCCATCTGCGTATAATTCTACCACAACTTGATCTTATCGCAAATGACTTTTTTCGACGGCGATCCTGCTTACAAAAAGGCGGCACGGCCAAAAACGCCGTGAACGTGTTGCAAAAGACGGCGGTTGCCTACCGGGCTGACCGCACCGCCAGGAGGGTCCTGGCGGAGTTGAGCACCGCCAGGAGCGCCACTCCCACGTCGGCGAAAACCGCCTCCCACATGGTGGCCACGCCGAAGACCCCCAGGGTCAGGAACAACCCTTTTATACCGAGGGCCAGGATGATGTTTTCGACGACGATTTTCCTGGTGCGTCTGGCCACCTTAACGGCTTCCACAACCTTTGAGGGCATGTCTTCCATGATGACCACGTCGGCGGCTTCGATGGCCGCATCCGAACCCAGCCCTCCCATGGCCATGCCCACGTCGGCTCCGGCTATGACCGGCGCGTCGTTTATACCATCCCCCACAAAGACCACCCTGCGGCGGGCGCCGCCTTCCGCCCGGAGTTGCTCCAGCCTTGCGACCTTGTCCTGGGGCAGCAGGTTGGCGAAATATTCGTCTATACCCGTTGCTTTAGCCACCCGGGCCGCGGCTTTTTCGTCATCGCCCGTCAGCATGACCACCTTTTTTATCCCCAGTGCTTTGAGTTCCTCCACTGCCCGGGGCGCATCGGCCCTAATTTCGTCGGACACGATGATGCTTCCGGCGTATATCCCGTCTACGGCCACGTGGACCGCCGTTTCCCCGTTCGAATCGACCGGGCAATCTATCCCGAAACGGGAAAGGAGTTTTTCGCTGCCGGCGAGCACAAGCCTTCCTCCCACCGTCGCTTTTACCCCGTAACCCGCAACTTCCTCGTATTCGCCTATGGCGCCTGCGTCTATGCTTTGGCCGTAAGCTTCCCTTATGGATTTTGCTATGGGGTGGGCGGAAAAGGCCTCGGCTCCGGCAGCCCACCGCAGCACATCTTCTCCGGAGAAACCGTTATGCCCTTTTACTTCTGACACTTTAAAAGCGCCTTTTGTAAGAGTGCCGGTCTTGTCGAACACCACCGTGTCTATGTCCGTCAGGGCTTCAAGGAAGTTGGCCCCTTTAATCAGGATGCCCCGGCGGGATGACCCCCCTATTCCGCCAAAATAACCCAGGGGTATGGATATCACAAGGGCGCAGGGGCATGAGATTACCAGAAGGGTTAAAGCCCTGTAAATCCAATCGGAAAACGCCGCGCCGGGTATTGCCAGCGGCGGTATGACGGCAACGGCCGCCGCCGCGGACACCACCGCCGGGGTATAAAATCTTGCGAACTTTGTGATAAACTGTTCGGTGCGGGCTTTCCTGCCGGCTGCGTTCTGAACCAGGTCCAGAATCTTCGAGACCGAAGATTCGCTGAAGACTTTTTCCACCTTCACTTCCAGAAGCCCGCCGGTATTCACCATGCCCGCCATGACTTTATCACCGGGCGACACCTTCCTGGGGAGCGATTCCCCGGTAAGGGCGGACGTATCCACAAACGAGTTGCCGCTCAGGACTTCGCCATCCAGGGGCACCTTTTCTCCGGGTTTCACCACGATAACCCGGCCCACCTCAACACTTTCCGGTGAAACCCTCCGAATCCCGCCGTCAATCTTCAAATTGGCGTAGTCGGGCCGGATGTCCATGAGGGCCGAAATGGATCGCCGGGAACGGTCCACGGCCAGCGCCTGTAAATATTCGCCCACCGAATAAAACAGCATTACGCCCACGGCTTCGGGAAACTGGCCTATGGCAAAAGCGCCGAATCCGGCAATGGTCATAAGGAAATTCTCATCGAAGACCTGCCCGCGGACGCTATTTCTCAACGCGTCCAGCATCACATCCTTTCCCGCCAGGATGTAGGCGGCCAGGAAAATAAGGATTTCGGCAGGCGGAAATGTTTTTGACAATGCCGGCCCGTACAATAAAGCCAGAGCCAGCAGTGCGGAAGAAAAGCCTATGGATGCCAGTTTGGATTTAAATTTATCCCTCTCGACGTTAGCGGCACAGTTGGGGCAGTGCAGCCCCTTAAGTTTAGTTACCATAGAAGACCCCTTTCACCGGTACATTTGAATATATGTTCAAATGTTTTCTTATTAATATTTTATCATTTCCATAAAACAAATTCAATAAAAAAACCACTGTAATTTACCACTCATCAAAATTTCCGTAAATAAAGAGCCGAATAACCTATTTCATTATTAATTAAATTGAAGCAGCAAAAAAACAGCCTCCGGTTTTTCCGAAGGCCTATAACACTGCAATATTATACAAGACGGGGGATAAGACTTTTTTGAATGAAGAGCAGAAGCGAGATTTAAAAAGCCGGCTTAAATTTTCTGAGTCTCAGGGCGTTGGTCACCACCGACACGGAGCTGAATGCCATGGCACCGCCGGCGATGGCCGGGCTCAGATATCCCAGGGCCGCAAAGGGGATGCCCAGGGTGTTGTATATGAACGCCCAGAAGAGGTTTTGCTTGATGTTCCTCATGGTGGCGCGGCTTAATTTGATGGCGGTGACTATCCCTCTGAGGTCCCCGCTCATGAGGGTTATGTCCGCCGCCTCAATGGCCACATCGGTACCGGTGCCGATGGCGATGCCCACGTCGGCGGCTGCCAGCGCGGGGGCGTCGTTTATGCCGTCGCCCACCATGGCGGTGATTTTGCCCTGTTTCTTGAGTCTTTCCACCTCTTCAGCCTTATGTTCGGGAAGCACTTCCGCCATTACATGTTCGATGCCCACCTGGCGGGCTATGGCCTGTGCGGTGCGCTTGTTGTCACCGGTTATCATCCAGACTTCAATTCCCATGCGCTTCAGTTCTTCGATGGCTTCTCTGGAGTGTTCTTTTACCGTGTCGGCCACCGCCACCACGCCTTCTATCCTGCCGTCTACGGCCATTATCATGGCGGTCTTGCCCTCGTTCTCAAGTTTTTCAAGCAAGTTTTCGATGCCTTCCGTGGGAAGGTTTTTGCTCGTCATCAGGCGGCGGTTGCCCAAATAAACTTTTCTGCCGTTTATTTTTGCGTATATGCCGTGGCCGGGTATGGCCTCAAAGTTTTCGGGATCGGGAAGGTCGATTCCCGCATCTTTTGCCTTGTTGACTATGGCCTCACCCAGCGGATGCTCGGAGTTTTTCTCGGCTGTGGCGGCCAGAGCCAGAATTTCTTCGGGCTGTAACTCTCCCAGAGAGACCAGGTCGGTGACTTCCGGTTTGCCTTTGGTTATGGTGCCGGTCTTGTCGAGGACTATGGCTTTTATCCTGTGAGCCCTCTCCAGATGTTCGCCACCTTTAATCAGCACGCCGTTTTCGGCGCCCTTGCCGGTACCCACCATTACCGATGTGGGTGTGGCAAGGCCCAGAGCGCAGGGGCAGGCGATGACCAGTACGGATACCGCATTGATCAACCCTGCGGTGAAATTTCCATATATGAAATACCATACGCCGAATGTGATGGCCGCTATGACTATCACCACCGGGACAAAAACTCCCGATATCCGGTCGGCCAGTTTCTGTATGGGCGCCTTTGACCCCTGCGCTTCTTCCACCATTTTTATGATCTGCGCCAGGGCCGTGTCTTTTCCGACTTTTGTTGCCTCGAATTTGAATGTCCCGGTTTTATTTATGGTGGCGCCCACCACCTCGTCGCCCACCTTTTTCTCCACCGGTATGCTCTCGCCGGTGAGCATCGATTCGTCTACTGAAGAATAGCCTTCGATGATTTTACCGTCAACGGGAATTTTTTCACCGGGCCGCACCACCACAATGTCTCCAACTTCCACCTGTTCCACGGGTATGTCTATCTCTTTCCCGTCTCTTATGACTCTTGCGGTTTTGGCCTGGAGGCCCATGAGCTTCCTGATGGCCTCTGATGTCCTGCCTTTGGCCAGGGCTTCCAGGTACTTGCCGAGGGTTATCAGGGTGATTATGACAGCCGAGGCTTCAAAATACAGGTAATTGTGAATCATTTCCATGGGCAGGGTGAAGACGTTATAAAGGCTGTAAAAAAATGCAGCCGATGTGCCCATGGCGATTAACACGTCCATATTGGCGGTGCCGTTTTTCAGGTTGTGGTATGACGCTTTATAATACCTGTAACCTATGACAAACTGCACCGGCGAAGCCAGGGTTATCTGGAACCACGGGTTGTCGAGGAACCCGCCGGGCCTGCCCATAATCCTCAAAATCATGGAAATGACCAGCGGGGTGGTCAGGATGGCCGAAATCACCGTAAGCCTCCCCAATGATCTTATCTCCCTCTCCCGCTCCTCTTTTTCCCGGTCCACGTTCATTTCGGTTTTTTCGTAGGCGTCATAACCCGTGTTCTGCACAACCTTGATTAGATTCTTTACATCGGTTTCACTGCTGTTGTACTCCACCGTGGCCGTCTCGGTGGCAAAATTGACTGAAGCCCTATACACCCCCGGCGCCTTGGATAAAGCCTTTTCTATCCTGGCGGCGCACGAGGCGCAGGTCATGTTTTTTAAACCCAGCTCCACCTTATCCAGTATCACGTCATACCCCACATCTTTTATCTTTTGGATAAAGTCCCCCACCGTGACCTTGCCGGAATCGTAGGTGATGCTGGCCTTTTCGGCGGCGAAGTTTACATTGACCTGGCTGACCCCCGGCAACTTTGAGAGGGCCTTTTCTATCCTGGCGGCGCAGGAGGCGCAGGTCATTCCTTTTATCTTTATGCCCGCTTTGCTGACGGTGCCTGACATAACATCTCCTCCTTCAGGTTTATTCTGGTCTTGGGTCTTGATTTTTGAAAAAATATTATACCCTATGGGGGTATATCCTTGCTTTAATTATATCCCTTTTATATTTTTTGTCAATAATTAATTTTAATTACTGTTGAAGGAAAAATGCTCAATTCACCGTCAGCCCTGAAGGAAGATGCTACCTTGAAAGGCCCATCACATACGCCCTGGCGCTCTGGCCTGCCACCGCTCCCTCGCCTACAGCCGTGGCCACCTGGGCCAAGCCTCCGGTGCAGTCGCCGGCTGCAAAAACCCCTTCGACATTGGTTCTCTGGTCTCTGTCCACTAATATATAATTGTTTTCCGTCAGGATTCCCAGCTTCAGTGCAAAGTCCACCGACGACGCGGAACCGTAAGCCACAAACAACCCATTTATTTCTTCGTCCCGCCCGTCTTCAAATACGATTTTTTCCAGTAATTCGCCGCCTTCCAGCCTCATGATGGGCCTGGTGTCAACTTTTATCTTTTTTTCCTCGAGGTAGTTTTTGCTTGTGTCGTTGATTTGAAGTTCACGGCCGTTGGTGAACAGAGTGACATCTTTTGTAAAGCTTTGCATTTCTGATAATTCATGGACCGCGTAATCCTTATATCCCAGGATGCCCACCTTTTTGTTCCTGTAAAAGAAACCGTCGCAGGTAACGCAGTAGTGGACTCCCCGGCCTTCAAATTTGCTCATGTTTTGGATGGGTATTTTTTCCCTCACCCTCCCGGTGGCGATAATTATCGCCCTGCCCCGGTACTCGTTCGCATCCGTCTTGACCCTGAAAAGTTCATCCTTTCCGATATCAAGCACCTCTTCTTCAACCATCTTTACTCCAAACTTCCTCGCCTGCTCTATGCCGCTGCGGAGCAGCTCCTCGCCCGAAACCTGCGGCGCGCAGCAGTAATTCTCAATTACTTTCCCCTCTTCGAGAGCGCTTTGTCTGCCGATTACCAGTGTCTTGAGACCGCCCCTGGCGGTGTATATGGACGCCGACAAACCCGCCGGGCCTTTGCCGATTATTATAACATCATATGTCATAGGATCTCCTCCATTTATGATAAGTTGTTTATTTTTAGTTTCGGCTTATTTTTTGAGGTTAATAATTTAAACTCGGCCTTCTGGACATTGTTAGAACAGCTCATACCTTATATTAGCTGAGAAATGTCATTATGTCAATATATTCATATATATTAATAATAGGGATTAATCTCCGGTGAAGGGTGCTGCAGCGGCCCTGTAAGCCCTACTGCATCATAATCAGGGGCATAGTCTCTTACATTTTTTCCACCAAAAAAAGGCCAGTTTGTACTGGCCAAAAGTCCTCATGCAGTTGTCTATATTTATATTAATTTTAATCATCGAAGAACAGGAGGATTAAAATGAGGAACAAAGCAAAAGCGAATCTGCCGCCGAAAAAGCCCGCACTTCCACCCATCATAGACACTCCTTTCATTAGACTCTAATACAATATATGCCGGGTTTATTTTTTCGGTTAATGCAGGACAACACTTTGTGTTCCGACCTGGATAAAATTCGCAAGTGAGTGCCGGGCTTATGCCGGGCCCGGGGATGCAAGAAGAGGGCAAAATTAAAAAAACCAGCTTAATGCTGGTTTCAAAAAATATCACCTAAATATTAAAGGTCTTATCAATCGTCGCTAAAGAATAAAAGTATCAGAATCAGAAACAGGGCAAAAGCGAACCTGCCTCCAAAAAACCCTCCGCCGGTGGTTTCTTTAATTTCTTCCGACGCCTTTGTTTGTTTCTCGGATGTCCCTGACATTTAGAACCCCCCTTTTTTCTATTCTTTCTACTATAAGATATTCAAAGATTACTTTTTGGTTACAAGTACGCTTTCAAAAAAGAAACCTGCGTAAAAGCCGGCCTTTCGAATGGGGAACCAGTTACGGATTCCAGGAGCCGGCGCATTTTTGGTCGCTGGTAATTTGATGAAATCAAAAAAATCCGGTTTCAATTTAAAGGTTTGGGTCTTTTCAGGCAACGGACATCGGGTAACCCTCTGGAACTTCATGGCATATATTATACTAGGCGGAAGTAAGGGGGTGAATCAAATGGGTGGTGGATTTGGCTTCTTTGGAGGGAGAGCGGCTTTTGCGCTGTTCCTGATATTGATCCTTCTGTTCTTCGCCGATGATTGATCAATGTTAAAGCCGTGCCATGAGGCACGGCTCTTTCTACTTTATTTTCTTGTTATTTTTCGAAATATCTCTTTAACAGCCCCGCAAAGGCGGCTCCATGACGGGCTTCGTCCTTGCACATTTCATGGACGGTGTCGTGAATTGCATCATATCCCAACTGCTTGGCTTTGGTGGCCAGGTCTTTCTTGCCCTGGCAGGCGCCGTGTTCGGCCTCAACCCTCATCTCCAGGTTCTTTCTGGTATCGGCGGCCACGACCTCTCCCAGCAGCTCCGCAAACTTTGCGGCGTGCTCGGCCTCTTCAAAGGCGATCCTCCTGTATGCTTCGGCCACTTCGGGATACCCTTCCCTATCCGCCTGGCGGCTCATGGCAAGATACATGCCCACCTCTGTGCATTCTCCCATAAAGTTGTCCTTTAACCCCTGGACAACTTCGGGGTCAACTCCCTTTGCAACACCTATCCTGTGCTCATCGGCCCAGGTCAACGCCTTGTCGTCCTTTTTCTCCACAAACTTGTCGGCTGAAGCGCCGCACTGGGGGCATTTATCCGGCGGCGTATCCCCCGTATGTACGTAGCCGCATACCGTGCAAACAAATTTTTTCATGTCGAATTCCTCCCTAATGATTTTAATTTTTTATTTTTCCATATCTGTTTCAAATGCAACATTAAAGTGCCTTTGAAACAAATATGTTCGATCAGTTACATTATTAATTATAGTTACTATTATCATTTTTGTCAACAGATTTTTACAAAAAATTTTTGTATATCGCCAGGCCGCAAAGCATATTTTAAATTATGAATAAATATAAGGCGGAACCGGTTAAAGTATGCCTGCGCGGAAGGAGTTATTATCAGTGTGGGAGAAGTTTAAAAAATTTGCTATCAAAGGAAACATTTTTGATCTGGCAATCGGCGTGATTATCGGCGGAGCGTTCGGAAAAATTGTCACTTCCCTTGTGAATGATATAATTATGCCCGTTATTGGATTACTGCTCGGAGGAATAGATTTTTCTAACCTGCAGTTCCGGTTCGGGAAAGCCGTCGTTAAATACGGGGCTTTTATCCAGAACGTTGTGGATTTCTTAATAATTTCTTTTTCTATATTTATATTTATTGAATTAATCGGCAGGTTCAGGGAAAAGGAAGAACACGATGAGGAACCCTCCCCGACCAGGGAGGAGATGCTTCTGGCCGAAATCCGCGATCTGTTAAAACAAAAGCAAAAAACTCCATGAACGTATGATATAATTTATATATAGGGTTAAAATATTTAAGAGGAAGGAGGAGCAATATGGAAACTAATATAAAAAATATGGCAAATGATATTATTGAAAAATACAATCCCATTCGATTGATTCTATTTGGTTCCCATGCCAGGGGAGATGAAAGCCCTGATAGTGACGTTGACTTCCTTGTGGTAATAGATTGCCCTCATGATAAAAAACGTGAAATGGAGGTTGCCATTCGAAGGGATTTGCGAAAATACAAAGTTCCCAAAGACATAGTTATTGCTAACCCGGAAGATATTTCTCATTATCATGACGCGTGGTGGACGGTATATGAAGCAGCTATAAAAGAGGGGAAAGTGCTATATGAACAGAGACAAAAAGGTACAAGCTCAGAAATGGTTGGAAAAAGCTAAAGGCGATTTGTATGGCCGATAGAATATATAATATGGTGTTGAACTTAATTTAATCCCGGAACATGCTTCCAGCTTTTACCTTTGCGATTTCCATACCCCTCTCGAATCGTGCCGGAGGATATAACCATAGCCTTACCCCCGGTATTTTTATGTTTTTCCCCAGCACAAAGACATAAATTTCCGGGTGAAAGGCCCCGGGACCGTACGCACATCTGAAACTGAATCCTTACCCATCCTTTTTGAAACAGATGTTGCAATAAAATGAAACATATGTTACAATCGTATTAAATTGAATCAATTTGCACATTGGATGGGGGAAGGAGACTTGGGTAAAATAAGCAAAATTAAGATGGAGCGTGTAAGTTTCAGAAGCGGGGGTGAGGAAATCTTAAAAAATATAAATGTAGAATTTGAAGCGGGGCTGATTCATACGTTGATGGGGCCATCGGGTGCCGGCAAATCCACCTTTATTAAATTGATCAACCGCCTGATAGACCCCACTGAAGGAAGGGTGTTGGTAGACGGGACGGATATTAAAAATTTTGATATTATAAGCCTGCGCAGGAAAATAGGCATGGTTTTCCAGCAGGCATACCTTTTCGATGGGACTGTTTCGGACAACATAAAATACGGCCCCAAGCTTGCAGGAGAAAAAAATGTGGACGTCAAATATTACCTCCAAATTGTGGGCCTCGGCGAAAACTTGGAGAATAAAAGTGTGGATAATTTATCGGGGGGCGAGCAGCAGCGCGTTTCCATCGCCCGGACCCTTGCCAATAAGCCCGAAGTGATCTTGCTGGACGAACCCACATCGGCCCTGGACCCTGCCTCCACCCAGCTGATAGAGGACTTGATCCTTGAGCTCAAAAATAAATTCAACCTTACCTTCATCTGGATAACCCATAACATGGAACAGGCAAAAAGAGTGGGAGATTATACATACCTGCTGGTGGGCGGCGAGCTGGCAGATTTCGGCAGAACAGCGGAATTCTTTGAAAATCCGCAAAAACAAATTACACGGCTTTTTATAGAGGGAAAGCTGACGGGAGGTAAATCCAAATGAATGTGATTTCACTGACACTGGCATCAAGTCTTGTGCTCATATCCATATTCATTTCTTATTACCAGAAATTAGGAGTGGAAAAGGAAATAATCGCGGGCACCATAAGGGCTGTGGTGCAGCTCACCATAGTGGGATATATCCTCCATTATATTTTTGCCGCCAGCAACTTCTTTTTTACCCTGGCCATGCTGACGGTAATGGTTTTCGTTGCCGGCAACAATGCGGCGAAAAGGGGAAAAGGCGTACCGGGAGTTTTTTACGACATCACCTTGTCCATAGCTGCAGGCGCGGCAGTAACTCTGGCAATTTTGATACTGTTCGGGGCCATCCATTTCAGACCCCAGGAAGTAATTCCTGTGGCGGGCATGATTATCGGCAATTCCATGGTATCATCGGGCCTTACGGTCTCAAGGTTGAAAGATGAAATAAAAAACCGAACCCTGGAGATACAAACGGCGCTGTCCCTGGGCGCCAGTTCCCGTCAGGCGGTCCAGAAAATATTGAAGGTATCATTGAAAACCGGCATGATGCCGACCATCGACAACATGAAGACCCTTGGCATAGTCCAGCTGCCGGGCATGATGACAGGTTTGATTCTGGGCGGGGTCGACCCCATAAATGCGGTGAAATACCAGATCTTGGTCACCTTCATGCTGGCATCCACCGTAGCCATATCATGCTTTTGCGTGACATTTCTAACCTACAGGAAATTCTTCACTCCGTACCATCAGTTGATCGCAAATAACATCAGCTGATCGTAAATAAGTCTTTCCCCCAGTTCGTAAACCGCCTTCCGCCGCTTTTTTATTTTCAAATGTTTATTCAAAATTTCTATTCCCCTTTAATAAAAACGCAAATCCCGTATTACTTAAACCCCGGTTCTCTGTTTGCAGCGCCTTTAACGCCAGTGCCCGGTCCGGTTTTTGAATAACAGACATGGTATGTGAGGGGCACTATTACAGCACCGCCCACCATGTTGCCCAGGGTGACAGGTATAATGTTTTTTATCCAGAATTGTCCCCACGTTATACCGGCGCCGATAAATTTACCTACGGGTATAAAAAACATATTGGCGACACTGTGTTCAAAACCGGAAAGAACAAAGAGCATTATGGGGAACCACAGGGCAAGGATTTTCCCCGTCATGTCGGGGGATGCGGCCTGCATCCAGCACGCCAGGACCACCAGTATATTGCATAATATTCCTCTGATAAAAGCCTGCATAAAGGTCATGGATACCTTGGCGGTGGCGATTTCAACCGACCTGGCAGCCATTGACTCGGAGCCATACAACCCCGAATGGGCCAGCATAAACGCCAGCGCGAGCGACCCGACAAGATTTCCCAGGTACACCACCGCCCAGTTTAAAAGCATCCGTGAGGCCGTGATTCTTTTGTCAAGCACCGCCAGAGTCAGAAGGTTGTTGCCGGTAAAAAGCTCCCCTCCCGCCATGACAACCAGCATAAGGCCTACGGGAAAAACAGCCGCTCCGAAAAATTTCGCCAGGCCGCCGTCCACATTACTCCCGAGCGTTTGGGTCACCACTATACTTGCATTGGCCCCGAAGCCTATAAAAACACCGGCAAAAATGCCCAGTAAAAACATTTTAAATACCGGCAGATTGGCCTTATTCTCACCGATTTGACTCCATACTGAAGCTATTTCTTGGGGCGATAAAATTTGTTTATCTATTTTTACCCCTCCTTTATAATAAATCCACCGGAATCACCGCTGGCCGGTTTTCCCAAAGACTCAAGCTCTGAACATTTTATGCCCAGGGCTTTTACCCCGTTTTCAAAGGCTATTTTATATATTCGACTTTTCGAAATACCGCACCTTTCCAGATACCTGACTTCATCGAAAAAGCCTTCGCCGTGGTATACCCCGTAAGAGCCCGAATCACTTCCCACCGCAATTTTCACGCCGATTTCCAAAGCTTTTTTGACAGCCGCCGCATGTTCGTCAAAAATCCTTCTTATGTTCCGCATCTGATTTCGATATCTTGAATCATTGCTTTCAATGATGTTGCCCAGCGGCGAGAGGGTCGGCACCCAGATTACGTCATTTTCCGCCATCATATGCAGCGCATCCTCGGTGATGAAATACCCGTGTTCTATGGTGTCGGCACCGGCTCTGACTGCCATCTCAACCGCCGCTGATGAATTGGCATGGACCATTACCGGCAGATTTTTTTCTTTCGCAGTTTGTATTATATAATAAAGCTCTTCAAAAGTGAAGGAAATTCCGCCGACCCGTCCATATGAGTCAAAATCCACAATGCCGGTCAATATAACTTTAAGATGGTCCGGCTTTACTTTCAGCAGTTCACCGAACATACTTTTAAAATCTTTTAAATCTTCTACAGGCTTGCCTAAAAAGCCGCCATATCTTGTTTTTTTGTAAATCGCCCATCCGGGGGTTTTGTAAATGATCCCCATTCGCCCCGCCAGCTCCCTGGCTGCCAAAGACGCTCCCAGGTTGTCACCGCCGTCGCGAAGTATCAGGATGTTTTTTCTTCTATATAAGTCCAATATTTCCATGACCGGCCTTAAATTTTCTTCCGTCAATATCTTTCGCCATTTTTTTGAGTTGATGCCGTTCAAAGATATGTGTATGTGAGTGTCGATAAACATTCTTTCATCCCTAACGTTTTATTTCAGCCCGGCTTCATATTCGGAAGCGCTGATCAAATCGCACAGTTCGGCGGAATCGTGCAATATAAATCCGGCTATCCATGCTTCATAGGGCTCCTGGTTTATAAGTTCCGGTTCGTCTTCCAATTTTTCGTTAACTTCCTTTACCGTTCCCGTAAAGGGCATGCAGAGCGTCGAATTCACCTTCGCCGACTCCACTTCGCTGAACTGCTCACCTTTGTTATATTTTTTACCCACTTCCGGAAGATCCACGTAAAGAATCTCTCCCAACTCATTTTGCGCGTAATCTGTAATCCCTACATAAACCGTATCTCCTTCAATTTTTACCCAGAGATGTTCTCTATTGTATTTCAAATTGCCGGGATATTTCATTAAGTAGCCCTCCTTCTTGCATACAGCCTTTTATATTTTTCAAATCTTGTGTATGCTCTGGCCGTGAATGTCGTGCAAAGCCTCCATCAGGGCTTCACACAATGTTGGGTGGGGATGTATGACATCACCTACCTGCTCCGCCGAAAGCCCCAGGTGCACGGCAAGGGTAAGCTCCGCCAGGAGCTCCGTGGCGCCGGGACCCACTATTGATGCCCCGATTAACCTGTCGTTTTCATCGGTAAGGACTTTTACAAATCCCTGAATTTTATCCATAACCAGGGCCTTCCCCAGGCCGCGGAATTCAAAAGTCCCGATCTTATAGGGAATACCTTTTTCACCGGCCTCCGCTTCATTTATTCCAACCGACGCAATCTCCGGGTCGGTGTATACGCATCTGGGAACGGCGTGATACGAAATTTCCCTGTTGCCTCCCACCGCATTTTCAGCGGCAATCAACCCCTCCTTTGAAGCCACATGCGCCAGCGCCGGAGTGGCCACCAGGTCACCGATGGCATATATCCCCTCAACACAGGTTTCCATTTTTCTGTTGACAGGAATCATGCCTCTTTCGTCCGTATGTATGCCTGCATTTTCCAATCCCAGCCCTTGAGTAAAAGGCTTTCTTCCTATAGAAACCATCAAAACGTCCGCATTCAGCTCATTGCCGTCCTGCAGGCTTGCAATCACCTTACCGCCGTCTACCCTGACCGAAGTGATTCCTTGGCCCGTGATAAACCTGATTTTTTCCTTTTTAAACTGCCTTTCAAGCTGTTTTGCCACATCATCATCTTCCTGCGGAAGTATGTGGGGCATCATTTCTACTATTGTAACATCCGAACCCATCCGTCTCAAGAATTGCCCTATTTCACATCCTATTACACCGCCGCCGGCAATAATGACTGAGCCGGGGGCTTCTTCCAAAGATAATACTTCATCGCTGGTTATTACATTTTTTCCATCGTAACTGAAAAGCCGGGGGCAAGCAGGAATCGAGCCGGTTGCCAGTATTATTCTGTCCGCTTCCAGGGTTTCCGCAAATCCATCCCCCATGACTTCGACCCTGCGCCTGTCAATAAGCCTTCCCGTGCCTTTTATGATCCGGACGCCGTTTTTGGTGAGCAAAAACTCTATCCCTTTTGCCAACTGGGAAACCAGTTTATTTTTTCTCTCGATAATATCTTTAAAGCTCGCCTCGGCTTCACCTTCGATGTGTACGCCGAATTTTGCTCCGTCCTTTATCTCGCTTAATAATTCGGAAGACTTGAGCAGTGCCTTTGTGGGAATGCAGCCCCGGTTCAGGCAGGTCCCGCCCAATTTGTCTTTTTCGATGAGGGTCACCCGCGCACCGAGTCTGGCCGCTTTAATAGCCGCTTCGTATCCGCCGGGCCCCGCACCTATTACTACGATTCTCATCGGCTCACCTCCGGTTTTTAAGAGAATTTTTTACTATAGACCCGCCTCGTCCAAAACAAGCGGTACATTTTCTTCCGCACCGATCGCCATTATGTGCACTCCGCTGCACAGGCGCTTTTCCTTCAGTTCGGCAATAAATTCGCCCGCTATCCTGATGCCTTCTTTTACGGGATTCCGGCTTGACTTTAAACGTTCGATTATATTATCGGGTATATTTATGCCGGGAATATTATTATTCATATATCTGGCCATTCCTGCAGACCTTAAGGGAATGATGCCGGCCATGACGGGGACGTTGAAATGCTCCGTCAGCTTCTTAAATTTTTCCACGGTCTCGATGCAAAATACCGCCTGAGTCTGAAAAAATCTCGCCCCGGCCTTTATTTTTTTCTCCATCTTCATAATCTGCAGCTCAATGGGATCGTATTCGGGAGTGACGGTGGCACCCAGGAAAAAGGATGGAGCCCGATCCAGTTTATTGCCTCCCATATCAAAGCCGGTCATGAGCTTTGATGCGGCCTGCAAAATCCCGACGCTGTCAAGGTCATATACCGGCTTTGCACCGGGATTGTCGCCCACGGTGGGATGATCTCCGGTAAGGGCCAGCAGGTTTTCTACGCCGAAAAACGCTGCGGAAAGCATTTCACCCTGGATGGCAATTCTGTTTCTGTCCCTGCCCGTTATCTGCAGGACCGGTTCCAGGCCACCGTCCAGCAAAGCCTTGCACATGGCAAGAGATGTGGCCTTTAATGACGATGATTGAAAATCCGTTACATTTATGGCGCACACCCTGCCCCGTACCAATTCCGCACAATGTAAGGCGTGGGAAAAGTCGGTTCCTTTCGGGGGCGCCAGTTCCGACGTCACGGCAAACTCGCCATTTTCAAGGGCTTTTTGCAGCAGACTCATGCCCCTTCACCCCCGTCTTTTTCGCGCAGGTTATAGCGTCTCGGATATGCGGCTTTTGAAAAATCCTTAGGCTCCGCAATTTCGCTCAATTTATAAGATTGTCCCAATTCTTTCAACTTGTTATATATTAAGATCCATGCACAGTCGTTTTCCGGATTGACTTCACACTTGCCGTTTTTGGCTCCGCCGCAGGGACCGTTGAGCAGAGACTTGGCACACCGGGTCACGGGACAGATACCGCCGGTCGAGCCGAGAACGCATTCTCCGCACGTCCGGCATGCCTCGGTATACTTCCCCACCCTTTCCACTTCCCCAATGAACAGGGTGTCGTTGCCGGGATAGACCGGAATTTTGACCAGCTTCGCCACAGTCTGGACGCCGTCTCCGCATGCAAAAGAAATAATTGCACAAGCTTCATCGAGTTCTTTTTTTATCTGTCTTAAATCCTTCTTAACCAGGAGAAGATTGCAGCTGGTCTGGGGCACTATTAAAGCCACCACATTCTTGCCGCTGTTTTCCAGGCTTTTCTTTATTTCTCTTAACTGTTCCTCGCCCCCAGATTGGCACGCCGTAGCGCATTCACCGCAGCCGGTCAACACGATTTTTTCACAGCCTTCTATATATTTGAGTATTTCATCAAAAGGCTTGTTCCTGGAAATAATCAAATCTTGCGGCCCCCCTCCGTCACAAACTATTTTGCATTTTACATGCCTTGACCACGTGCTCCGCTAAAATCGAGGTTGTGACCGAACCTACCCCACCGGGGACGGGGGTAATCATGGAAGCTTTATCCATACAATCCTCCGTATCCACATCTCCGCACAACTGCCCCTGTTGGTCGACATTGATGCCGACATCGATGACCACGGCACCATCCTTCACGTATTCAGATGTTATCATTTTTGCCCTTCCCACACAGACTACCAGCACATCAGCTTTTGACGACACCCCCGGCAGATCTCTGGTCCTCGAATGACAAATGGTGACGGTGGCATGTTCTTTTAATAAGAGCATGGCAACCGGTTTCCCCACAACCATGGATCTGCCGATAACCACCACGTTTTTGCCCTTTAATTCCACATTGTAATACTTCAACATTTCCATCACGGCGCAAGGAGTGCAGGGGGCAAATCCCGTTTCATCTCCTTCCATAACCTTTGCCACATTGGCGGGGCTGAAACAATCTACGTCTTTTTCGGGCGCAATCACATATTTGAGGGCATCCGGGTCCAGTTGCGGCGGCAGCGGCCTAAGAACCAATATCCCGTGAGTGGCGCCGTCGTAGTTTGCATCCTGCAGCACCCTGACAAAACTTTCCCGGGAAATGTCTTCCGGCAGTGCCACAACCTGCGTCTGTATACCTACATTTTCCATGGTTTTCAGGGCTCCGCGCTCATAGGCCAGGTCGTCAGGCCTCTGCCCAGCCCTGATTATTGCAAGCTTAGGGTAAATCCCTTTATCCTTTAAATCCTCCACCTCTGCTTTTAATCTTTCTTTCAGGGCATCCGCCACCGGTTTACCTTTTATCAAAACGCCCAATTTCATCTCTCCTTCTCTTACATATCTTTTCTTTCATTTGTTTAAAATTGATTCAACTTTCCGGTACACCTCATCGGCCAGTTTCACACCCGATTGCACCAGGGCCTCCGTCTGATTTCTGACCTCTTCCACGAATTTTCGATCCTGAATGGAATTAATATTTATCGTGACATTCAGCATACCGCCAAGCAAGGCCGCCCTTAAACACTGAACCCCGACGCCCACATCGCTTACCGCCAGTCTGGAACACTTATCCACCAGTTCTGCGTGCAACCGTATCGCCTCATAACAGGCTTTCACAATTTCCACGGGGACCCGGCAGGCCTGCTTCAGGGTTTTCTCCAGGATTTCCCGTTTCAATCTTTTCTCTTCTTCGGTACCGTCCGGCATACCGTAAGCTTTTGAAAGCGGAAGGAAGTTTTCCGCATCCTCATCTATCATACGAAGTAGATCATTCATGATTTTTGTGGCCCTTGTCAATAAGTCCTGTAAATCTTTTTCGTACTGCGCGTACTTTTTCTTTCCCACCGTGAGGTTGCACACCATGCTGCCCAAAGCCGTACCCGCTGCGCCGACCAGAGCGGCGGCGCCTCCTCCTCCGGGCACCGGTTTCTTGGAAGCCAGTTCCGCGATGAATTCGCTGCACGATTTATCCGCAAATTTCATTCAAACATCCCCGTCTTTCTTTCTATTCTATATTATTTTTATTTTTAAGGCCGCTGTGTTATCAGAACAAACCGGAAATCACGCCTTTTTCGTCCACGTCGATTTTTTCGGCGGCCGGAACCTTTGGAAGGCCGGGCATTTTCATTATTTCCCCCGTCAGGGCCACCAGGAATCCCGCCCCAGCCGATACGGTAATGTCTCTTACGGTAATATCGAAATTGGTGGGCCTGCCGAGCTTTTTGGGGTCGTCAGTGAGGGAATACTGGGTCTTTGCCATGCATACCGGCATTTTCCCGAACCCGAATTTCTCCATATTTTCAATTTCCCTTAAGGCCTTATCGGTAAAAATGACGTCTCTTGCACCGTATATTTTTTGGGCGATGGCCCTTATCTTTTCTTTGATGGGCATATCGAGTTCATATGCAAAAGTCATTTTATTCTCATGTTTATTATCTTCAATCAATCGGAGCAGTTCGCGCGCCAGATTTTCTCCGCCCTGGCCACCTCTGGCCCAGACTTCGGAAAGCACGGCATTTACGCCCAGCTCTTTACACCTGTTTTTAACCAGTTCCAGTTCGGCTTCCGTATCCTGCGGGAATTTATTGATGGCCACAACAGCCGGCAGATTGAAAACCCTGGTGATGTTTTCCACATGTTTGAGCAGGTTTGGCAGCCCCTTTTCAAGGGCTTCCAGATTCTCCCTGGCAAGGTCCGGTTTAGGCACACCGCCGTTGTATTTAAGGGCCCTTATGCTGGCAACAATGATTACCGCATCGGGTTTTATTCCCGCCAGCCTGCACTTTATGTCGATGAATTTTTCCGCCCCAAGGTCGGCGCCGAATCCGGCCTCCGTGACCACATAATCGGCCAAAAGCATGGCCATTTTGGTGGCAATGACAGAATTGCACCCGTGGGCGATGTTGGCAAAGGGGCCTCCGTGCACGAAAGCGGGTGTTCCTTCCAGAGTCTGCACCAGATTCGGTTTTAGTGCGTCTTTTAACAATGCGGCCATGGCCCCGTGAGCCTTTAAGTCTCCGGCGGTCACGGGCATTCCGTCCCGATTGTACGCCACAACTATTTTCGACAGTCTTTCTTTCAAATCCTTAATATCGGAGGCCAGGCAAAAAACCGCCATTATTTCCGAAGCAACGGTAATATCAAATCCGTCTTCCCGGGGCACACCATTGGCTTTCCCGCCAAGGCCGTCGACGACGAACCTCAGCTGTCTGTCGTTGATATCCAGGGCTCTTCTCCACACAATCCTCCTGGGGTCTATATTTAACTCATTTCCCTGGTAAATGTGATTGTCGATCATGGCCGCCAGCAGGTTGTTGGCGGCGGTTATGGCATGAATATCGCCCGTAAAATGTAGGTTAATGTCCTCCATGGGGACCACCTGGGCGTAACCTCCCCCCGCGGCGCCGCCTTTGACGCCAAAAACCGGTCCGAGAGAAGGTTCCCGCAGGGCTACCATGGCCTTTTTTCCCAACCGGGATAGGGCGTCCGCAACCCCGATAGTCGTGGTGGTTTTCCCCTCGCCGGCGGGAGTGGGGTTTATGGCGGTTGTCAAAATAAGTTTCGCCTTTTTACCCCCGCTCCTTTTCAGCAAATTGTAGTCGACTTTGGCTTTATATTTGCCGTACAACTCAATATCTTCGTCGGAAAGGCCCAGCTTTGCGGCAATCTCCCTTATATCTTGAAGTTTTACCGATTGAGCAATTTCAATGTCCGATTTAAACCCCATTGCAGTCCCTCCTTAATCATATCTTTAATTTTTTATAATATCACTGATTTAATATCACACTGATTGAGGTTGTTCATAAATCTCTGCTCTTTTTTGTTTCATGTCAAATCTCCTCTCAATCCATGAGGCCTTTCATCTTTTTCATCTTTATCAGAATCCCGGGAGATATCAGCTTTTTTCTTATGCCGTATGTGCTTCATTTTCAACGCTGACAGGAGGTCGATCTTTGGCGGGACCGATCAAACCCTTTCGGTAGGCATTTGAAAATTTTCTGCAAAATCTGTCGCGACCCGCTATTGCTTCCGCGGCCAGAAGCGTTGTCATCATCTCCCTGTTGCACGGGTCCATGATGGCAGAATCCATTCCGGCAAAAACAGCAATCGTAAGGAAGGTCTGGTTGATTACTTTTCTCAAAGGCATTCCAAAAGAGATATTGCTGAGGCCCGAAGTAACCTTAATGTCTGGATACAATTGCTTAATGGTGATCAACGTTTCAAAAAACTTTCGCATCGACTGGTTGTCGGTAGCAAGTGCTATGACCAGAGGGTCTATATGAATCCGCTCGGGTTTAATGTCATATTTTTGGGCTTTCTCCACCAGCAACCTGGCAATATCTATTCTGGTTTGCACATCCATAGGAATTCCCCTGTTATCGCAGGTCAGACCTATAACCTGCCACTGAGTCCCCCGGATGAGAGGATAGATAACTTCGCATTTATCTCCTTCTTCCGATACGGAGTTTATTATTCCCGGCCGCCGCGCGTATTTGAACACCTGCTCAATTGTCCTTGGATTGGGGCTGTCAATGCATAAAGGTTTATCTACTGCATCCTGGACTATGTCCATCAGCCATTTTAGAGTTTCGACCTCAACATCCGGTGCAGTCCCAGCGCACACATCAATATAGTCGGCCCCCGCTTCCGCCTGCTTTACCGCCAGGTTGCGGATAAAATCCTCATCCCTCTCCTCTATGGCCTTTTTAACACTCGGGATGGTGCCGTTGATTTTCTCTCCAATGATAATCATTTTTACATTCCCCTTTTTATGTATTTTTAAAATACACTTTTTTGGGACTAGTAATATTTATGCCTAAAATCATTTTTTAATGCGAATGTTTTTAAGAAGACTTTTAGTTGCTAGTATATACATGTATATCCTTTTTTATAAGGTTATCATATTTTTAAATATTTGTCAATGCAAAAATTATCATTATAATTTGGCTATTTCGTAGATAATTTTACTTTTAAATCATTGTGATAAAAAAATGAACGGTTCACGGTTGTGTGATGTTACAACACAATTGTGAACCGTTCTCTATAATCCTCTGTAATTTTCAATAATTTGTTTATCTCGAAATAGGAGGCTCGGGATAAATTCATTTGAAATATTCAGGATGTATTTCTTTTAAATAGGTCTGATCGAAAATTACCCTGGTAAGGTGTTTTTCCATTAAAGCCGCCGCCGCCTCTTCATCTTTGTCTCTTATTGCCTGCAGTATTTCTTTATGGTCGTTAACAGTCCTTTGCATATCCATTTCTGCGAGGTTGAGGATACGCACCCTGTTAAAATGCGACATCATACTTTGAATGAGATTAAAGGTCGCTTCCTTTTTACAGGCTTTGAATAGAAGCTCATGGAAACTGTTATCGAGGGCCAGCAGGCGCTTGTAATCACTGCGACTTACACAGGAATCCTGTAATTGCAGATTTTCCTCCAAGGCTACCAGAAAAGGCTCAGAAATCATTTTACAGGCAAGCTTTACAATCGCTTTTTCAAGTACACACCGCATAAAACGGGATTCTTCCACCATTTCCATATCTATCAGCGAAATATATGTCCCCTTCTGGGGATATATCTCGACCATCGATGATCTGGAAAGCTCTATAAATGCCTCCCTTACAGGGGTGCGGCTGACGCCGAGTATTTCGGCTATTTCTTTTTCACTTACAAGCTGCCCGGGCTTAAGATTTAAATTTATAATATTATGCTGCAATACCCTTATTACATATTCCCTGGCGGTTTCGTTTCTACGTCTTTCAAGCGGTTCAAGCATGATTTATACCCACTTTCTTCTAACCTCGATTAAGATTATATGCACAAAGTCAATAAATGTCAATATATTCAAAAAATGGTTTTTTTCTAACTTTTACGGCTCATTTTGTCAATTGCTTCCCATAAGCCCTGCAGATATGTTGCACCAAGGGCTCTGTCGTAAAGTCCGTAGCCGGGTCTGCCTGTTTCTCCCCATATCATGCGGCCGTGGTCGGGTCGGATATATCCCGTAAATTTGCTGTCATAGAAGGCTTTGACTATCTCAAACATGTCAAGCGAGCCGCATTGGGACAAGTGGGCGCATTCATAAAAATCCCTTTCAGACTCAAATTTTATATTTCTGAGATGGGCAAAATGTACCCTTCCTTCACCTGCAAATTCCCTCACAATGGCAGGTATATCATTGTTGATATTTGATCCCAACGACCCTGTACAGAGAGTTATGCCGTTATACGGGCTTTTATTGAGGTCCAGGAATTTTCGTATATTATCCCTGTTCGTAATGACTCTGGGCAGGCCGAATATGGGCCATGGTGGATCATCCGGATGTATCGCCAGCTTAACATCATATTTTTCAGCGTAAGGTATTACACTGTCAAGAAAATATTTGATATTCTTCCAGTATTGTTCCTCACTTATGCTTTTATATTTCTCAATTGTAGCCGACATCTCCTTGAGCCTCTCCGGTTCCCAACCCGGCAGTTCAAATCCGTTTGACTGCTCATCAAATTGATCGGCAAGGTGTTTTGGGTCAATTTTTAAAATATGCGCATGATTATATGCCATGGTATAGGAACCGTCACTCAACGGCCTGGCCAGATCGCTCCTGGCCCAGTCCAGCACGGGCATGAAATTATAGCATATTACCTTTATACCTATCTGCGACAGGTTCTTGATTGTATCAATATAAGCCTCTATATATTTATCCCTTGTTTTCTCTCCCAGCTTTATATCTTCATGGATATTTACACTCTCTATTACTTCAACCTCAAGACCGCAACTCTCGACTTCTTCTTTTAGTGCCTTTACTCTTTCTAAAGGCCAGACCTCCCCTACCGGTATATCCATAAGGCTTGTCACAACACCTGATACACCCGGTATCTGCCGGATATATTCCAAGGGGATTTTGTCGTATCCTTTTCCAAACCATCTAAAAACCATCTTCAATTAAGATCACCGTCCATTAAATAATAGATTAGGAAGAAACAAAGTAGTTTGAGGGATATACGTAACTAACATCAATATAGCTATAGAAACCAGAAGGAAAGGTATTACGGCTTTTGTAAATTTAGTAACAGATATCTTAGCTATACTTGTAGTTATAAACATACAGACTCCAACTGGAGGAGTATTAAGACCTATAACTAAATTTAATACCACTATTACTGCCAAATGTATTGGATCTACACCCAAAGGTACAACTACTTTTAACAATACTGGGAATAATATTATCAGCGCAGCTATGGTTTCCATAAACATTCCCACTATTAAAAGTAAAATATTTATAATAAGTAATATTATATATCTATTAGAAGAAATACTAAGCAAAAAGTTAGCAATAAGCTGAGGTATTTGTTCACTTGCCATAATCCACGCAAAGACATTAGCAAAGCCTACTAAAAAAATTATAGAAGCTGAATTAATTGTAGATTCCAATAATACTTTTTTTATATTTTTTATATTAAGTTCTTTATAAATGAAAGTACCTACTATAAATGCATATATTGCTGCAATAATAGATGCCTCTGTCGGAGTAGAAAATCCTCCAACGATTCCACCTAAAATAATTATTGGCATTATTATAGCCCAAAAAGCACTGAAAAAATTTTTTATTATTTCTCTAAAAGAGCTCCTCTCCCCTTTTGGATAATTCTTTTTTATCGAAATTATATAAGATGTAATCATCAATGCTATTCCCAATATAATACCAGGTATAGCACTTGCCACAAGTAATTTACCAACTGAAAGACCAGTCAATGTGCCCACAATTACCATCGGGACACTGGGAGGTATTATCGGCCCAACAGTAGATGCAGAAGACGTAAGAGCACAGGCAAAGTCATCTTTATATCCTGCTTTAATCATAGAAGGTATCATAATCGCTCCAATACTTGCAGCGTCAGCTGCTGCTGTCCCTGATATTCCTGCAAATATCATGGATGCAACAACTGCAGCAAGGGCAAGACCACCTCTGATATGACCTATCAAAGCATTACAAAAATCAATTATTCTCTTAGAAATACCTCCTTGATTCATCAAATTACCAGCTAAAATGAAGCCGGGAATGCAAAGAAGAACGAAAGAATCCATCCCACTGTACATTTTCTGAGGTATAACTTCCAATGGTATACCAGAAAATAATAGATATGCCAATGAGGAAATCCCTAAACAGAATGCAATTGGTAAACCCATCATCAGAGTCAATATAAATACTCCGAATAATAATATCATCAACTCGGCACTCCTTTTTTGATAATACTGTCATAAATTTCTATACAAATATAAAAACAAGCAAATACAGTAAAAATAAATATGCTTGAAAATGGAATTGACATCAACAATCCTAATGACGGTGAAGTTTGTATAGAACCGAGTTGTATCAATCTAATAGACTGTGGTAAAAGTATTATCATAAAAATCTCTAAAATACTGTAACAGACAATTTTTATTATCTTACTCATTTTAGGGAACATAGTAATAAAAAGATCAACATTAGCAAATGCATTGTCTCGTATCGCAAGAGAGCCAGCAAAGCTTACAGCAAAAATGAAAAGGAATCTTGAGGCTTCTTCCGTCCACTGTGGAGCCTTTAATGGAGAATAACGGCAGATTATTTGTATAGATACAACAATAATCATACCCAGCATATTAACCATCGAAATAAATTCAAGCAATTTATCAATTAAATGCTTTATTTTTAACATTATATCGCTCCTTTATAAAAATTAATTTTAATAAAATAGTTTTTAATCCCACTTTAATATAACTTTACATACCTGTTCATTTTTTCCCTCTAATAGCTCCAGAGCTTTGTAAATATCTGTAAAATTAAAAACATGAGATATAAGCGATTTAGGATTTACTAACTTTTTATCAAACCATTCAATTACTTCAGGAAATTTTTTCGAATGAAGCCTCGAGCCCATAATGCTAATTTCTTTTTTAGTTATATCTAACTCATTAATTTTTGACGGTTCATCTATGAATCCCATAACTACAATTCTTCCAGCGGGTGAAATAATTTTCATACTTTCCTCCAACAACCGAGGCAAACCAACGGCCTCAATTATAACATTTGTACCTAACCCATCAGTTTCTTTTAAAACAGTATGTGACAAATCTTGATTTTTAGAATTTATAACAACATCAGCTCCCATTTTTTTAGCTAATTCCAAACGTCTATCATTTATATCAACAACAAAACACTTAGAACCAATATTCTTTACCACTTGTAAAATAGATAAACCGGCAGGCCCTGCACCTAAAATCAATACACTATCCAACTTACTTATATTGCCTCTCGATACGACTTGTGCGGCGACAGTAAATGGTTCAACTAATGCAGCCTCTTCCCAAATGATTTCATTTGAAATCTTATGTACACTGTCCTCTGGTACCACAATATATTCACAAAATCCGCCATCTACATGAACTCCTCTTACCTGTAAAGAGAAACATACATTGGGTCTACCCATAAGACATGCGTAACACTTTCCACAGCTAATAACCGGATCAACAACTACATGATCTTTTTCTTTTAACCTATCGACTTTGACACCTACTTTAACTACTTCCCCTGCAACTTCGTGACCAATAATTCTTGGGTAAACAGCTACCGGCGATCTCCCATGAATTATATGCAGATCTGAACCACAAATACCCGCTGCTTTAACTTTTATCATAACTTCATTTTCATCAATATTTTTTGGAAAAGGAATATCTACAATATGTATTACATTAGGATTTTCAACTTTTATCGCTTTCATTTTTTACACCTCATTTTTTTAGGGACATGGTTTCTGTAATTTTTTTCAGAAACCATGTCCTTTTAGCAAAATACACTCCAAAAAGCTGAGGTTACATTTTGTTTTTACTTTGTATTAATAATTTTCATATAAAGATCTTTTTGCTCTGGTGTTAATGAAGCAATGACTGTATTTGTTACTTTTGCCTTAAAAGCTTCTTTATCAACATCGATAAATTCCATCCCTTTATCCTGTAATTCTTTGGCAAGATTTTTTTCATTTTCCATAAATAATTGTCTTTCATATTGCTGCATATCTTTTGCTGCATCTAATATTACTTTTTGTAAATCATTAGGCAAAGCTTCAAACTGCTTTTCTCCGATGAGAATATATATCCAACCTATAACATGCTCAGTTTTATTAACATATTTTTGAACTTCATAAAAGCCGTTACTTTTTATTAAAGCTAATGGGTTTTCCTGAGCTTCAACTGTTCCTTGCTGTAAAGCCGTAAAAACTTCTGATAAAGCCATAGGTACTGGTTTTGCCCCTAATGCTTCCCACGATTTTACAAATAATGGTACATTAGGAACTCTTACCCTCAAACCCTTTAAATCGTCAGGTGTTTTAATAGGTCGATTAGAAGTCAAATAACGTGGGCCACGAGCAAACCATGCAATAGGACGTAAATGAGTTTTTTCTAAAATTTCCTTTTCTATCTCTTTTCCTATTTCTCCTCCAGCAACTTTATCCAGCTGATCATAGTCTCTTATCGCATAAAGTGCAGACATTACACCTACTTTAGGAGCCCAATTTTGTAAAGTTTCGCCAGACATTGTCATATCCATTGTTCCTGCTTGAACTCCTTCAATCATTTCTCGTTCACTGCCAAGTTGAGAGTTTGGATAAATTTTTATTTCAATTCTTCCATTTGATTTTTTATTAACTTCTTCTGCAAATTTAAGAAAAGCTTTATGCCATGTACTATCTTCATTTTCTACATGACCTAATTTAAATACATATTCTGGCTTTTGAGAAGTATTTCCATTAGATTCTTCATTTGTATTTATTTTTTTCGAATTACTGCCGCAACCGGTAAAAATAGTGATTACAAAAATAAAAATTAAACTTAAAATTAAGAATTTAATTAAACGATTTTTCATCTTTATCCCCCTTTTCACTTTAATTTTTTAAATGGTCCTATTAATTTTTTTATGGTCTTATTAAAACGACATTTCCCTCCTTTCTGTCCATACAGTTTTCTAGAATATTATTATAGTTTTTATAAAGTTAAAGTTTTACCTTAACAATTAATTTATATATTTTTATATCAGATTTCGACAATGCGCATTCCTTTGATATCATTGTTTCTTTAGTTTTCTATACTTATATATTTCCCCAGAGTTTTCCTTACGGCACCCTTGCCTGCCACAAGTTCTTCGAACATGGCCTCAACCTTTGAAGCAAGATTATGTTCATACAGGTTTATGCCGAAAATTTTACTATCGGACAAAATCGGCTTTAGATTCTGTGTAAATGGGCCTTTATCACCGAGCGAAATCCCCTTTAGATACCCCTGCAGCACTTCCAGCATTGGATCGGGGCTCGGTGTAAAGGGTCTGCCATCATCGTCAACTCCCAGCAGATACCTGAGCCAGCCTGCAAAGAACAACGGTATATATGTAAGTGTTGATATATCTTTCCCGGAAGCAATATATGCCTTCAGGGTTTCACCAAATCGCACGGGAATTTTTTGCGACGTGTCACAGGCGATTCTCTGGGGAGTATCAGGCACAAATGGATTGGGCAATCGTCTTTCAATCACTTCGTTTATAAAATCCTCTGGTCTGATAATGCCCGGATCGACCACCACCGGCAATCCTTCTTCGAAACCTGCCTTTTTAATAAATGTCTTGAGGTGTTTATCTTTCATCTCTTCTGATATTGAATTATATCCGAGAAGACAGCCGTAAATCGCCAGAATCGTATGAAGGGGATTCAGACAGGTACAGACTTTCATCTTTTCTACCCTGTCCACCGTTTCCCTGTCGGTAAATATAACGCCCGCTTTTTCCAAAGGCGGCCGCGAGTTCGGAAAGGAATCTTCGATTACCAGATATTCGGTCTGTTCCGCGTTTACAAATGAAGATATATACGTATTTTTAGCTGTGCGTATAATGTCAGCGCCCTCAAAGCCGTCCGCTTCAAGCACGGCTTTTACCCGTTCCGAGGGGCGCGGAGTTATTTTGTCAATCATGCTCCACGGGAATGATACCAGCCGCGGATTGTCGATATAATCCGCAAATCCCTCATCCACCAACCCTTTTCTTAGCCAATGGTCCGCAAAAGCTTTTACCGCATTGTAAAGCTTTGTTCCATTGTGGGAGCAGTTATCCAAGCTTACCAATGCAACAGGCATTTTACCCGCCAGATATCTTTTGTAGCACAAAGCTGCTATCATTCCCATGAGGCTTTTGGGCTGTTCAGAAAGAGTCTCAAAATCGCAGATTACATCCGGATAATATTCTCCTTTTGAATCGGTAAGCGAATATCCTTTTTCTGTTATGGTGAAACTCACCATCTGTAACGAAGGAGATGTAAATATCCTTTCAAGCTCGTCCATATTGTATTTTGCGGAAATTGCATGAACTATGCTGGCTATAACCTTTTTATCCATGCTTCCATCGGCTTTTAAGGTAACAAGCAAACTCAAATTATCAAAAGGTGCATACGCTTTTTCAATAATTTCTTCATCAAAGGCCTCGCATACTATTATCCCTTTATCACAAAAGCCTTCGTCAAGGAGAGTTTGCTGCAGTACAGCCGGAAAAGCTCTGAATATATTTCCCGCACCAAAGTGAAGCCATATGGGCTCTTTTAGAGTCCTCTCCCTGACTGCCTCAACATCAAAAGCAGGCAGTTTATACCCCTTTTCTCGCCAAATCTGTTTGTTTTTCAGGTCACGAATATTAAGTTTCATACGATATCACCTGTATTTCAGGCTGTTTTTTTACTCGCCTGAATTTTCACTTACATACTACCATATTAGTATGTTATTAGTCAATAGTTTTTTTATTATTTTTTTTGTTTATTTTTATTCAGGTTTCATTTTATTAAAGTATACACATGCAATTTATTGCTTTTTTCTTGATATATAAATTATCGGTACATACTTGAAAATCACCCCCTAAACCGAAATTAATTTGCGTTATGTCATAATAAAGGGGAAAATGGAAGTTTGGCCTGCCTAAACGAAAACGAAACAATTGCACATGCCTGCTCCCTTGCCGGTTTTCCTCTGGACCTGGTTTGCGGGGGCAGGGGCACCTGCGGGAAATGTAAAATTAAAAACGTCAATTTTGACCCTGCCGTCAAAAAAATACATATAAAAAAATAAAAAAAGAGGCGCTGGCAACACCTCCATGCTCAGGGGATCTGGAATTTATAACAGGGTTGTTAAATGTAAGGATTAAAACTCCACAGCTGAAATTGCTTCAAAAATTATCAAAAGTTCTGCACCGGCAGGATATAAACGGCATAACACTTGCAGTATTGGTACCGGGAATTTAGATGTGACGTTAAAAACTATTTATCGCTCAGATTATTGACTTTTTTCGGCCGCTTCATTCTTATATTTTTCGCTCGCTTTGCTGTCTGAAAAAAAGGATTCCGCATGCAGCTTGCAATAATCCCCTCTAAAATACGTTATACCCAGCCCGATCGGTTTGCCTTCTCTGTTATATAGCTTTTGCTCGACCACCATTAACGGCTGCTCATTATATATGTTTAGATACTTTTTTGTTTCCTCGTCGGGCATCTGGGCGGAAATTACCAGTTCTTTTTTAATCGCAAAAAGAGATGTGCTTTTTGCCACCATTTCGGGAAACGTGGCATACCGGATTTCCTTTTCGACAATCGGCATTCCCTTGAAATAAGGCAGATATTTTACATCGTACGCTACAGGCTCTCCCTCGGTGAAAAAAAGCCTCCGAATGACAATAATCTTTTTATTTCTTGTGACCTGTAAACTATTTATCAATTTATAGTTGGGCAAAATTATATTGACTTCCAGCAGTTTTGTTTTGTCAACACTGTTGATAAAATTTTTCATTTCGTTATAATACAATGTGTATGTGCTATAATCCGGTTCCTGAACAAAGTTCCCCTTCCCCGGGATGGAATATATATATCCCTGGTTGGCAAGGATTGCCAGTCCCCTCCTGACTGTCATTCGGCTTGCGTTATACGCCTTACATAAAGCGTTTTCGGAATAGATGGCATCCCCGGGTTTAAGTTCGCCGTTATTTATTTTTTCCTTTATATCTTCCGCAATTTTAAGATATATAGGCAATCCCATATTTAACTCCCCACACTTCATATTTTACCAAGCATTTTTTTACATAGTTTGACACCAACGGAGGCATCGTTCGTGTAACAATCCGCACCTATATAATCACAGGCGTCCGGTGTTAAATGATTTCCGCCCAGAATAATCTTGACATCATTTCTCACACCGGCATCAACAAGTGCTTCCACAATTTCTTTCATTGATTCTATGGTAGACGTTAGAACACCGCTTAGCCCAACGATGTCCGGCTTGTATTTGATGACGTTTTTTGTGAACACCTCTTTCGGCACATCCACGCCGAGGTCGATTGTTTCAAAACCGTTGGCTTCCATCATCCCCTTGAAGATATCTTTTCCGATGTCGTGCAAATCACCTTTAACCGTACCTATAACCAGTTTCCCGAGTTTCTTATTATTGTTGTTGCAAAACTGCTTTTTTATTTTCTCCAATTCCAGAACCTCTTTGAAAATAAGGCCGGCCATGATTAAGTCCGCTATAAAGTACTTTTGATTTTCATATAATATACCTACTCTTTTTACGCCTTCTTTTATCAAATCCAAAACATATAACGGCTCCATCCCCGCATTCAACGCCCTGTCCACCAATTTCAAAACCTTTTCCTCGTCTAATTCTTCCACGGCCTTTATTATCAAATCTTCTAATGTTATTATATTCCTCACTGCGCCCCCTCCTCAAAAAAGATAATCAACGCGGAATTTTATTTTATTCATATCAAGATTAATTTTTAAAATCGGGAGCTTTTTCGATTATTTATCTATTACCAGCTATTATCTTAATAATACCATTATTTTAACTTGTTTTCAATGAATGTATATTTTGCTTTCTCTTATAAAACCGATATAAAATTTTTGAATTAATGTCTTAAAATTTTGGTAATTTTCTTATTACTCTAAGGGAGAAAAATGAAAAGCAATAAAAGTATTGTTATTTGCCCAGATCGTTAATATTCTCAGTTTCGTTTTTAAATTTTTCGCTTATCTTTGTGTTTGAGAAGAAGGACCCCTTCTCACGGTCATGCGGCCGGCATTATACTTCTTGCATAAAGCGTTCTCTGAGTAAATTACATCTCCCGGTTTGAGTTCACCGTTATTTATCTTTTCTTTTATATCTTCGGCTATCTTAAGGTAAATAGGCATTCCCATATTCAACTCCCTCTTACCTGTTCTTTTACCTAAGTAAACCAGAGAGTAATAAAAAAATATTTAAACAATAAAATAAAGTAAAGCAAAGTAAAGGGTTATAAAGTATCATCATAATAATAGCACTATTTTGACTTCTTTTCAATGAAACTTTTGCTTCTGTATAGCCAATTGCTTTTGCAATGTTTTATAAGTCTATAAGGAATCGGCAAATTTAACTAAAATTATAAATAATCATATTTTATATTGACTTTTTGAATTAAGTTGTATATACTAGTTAAAGAAAGTGAATGAAGATATGAATAATTTTAAAAATATACAACAATCTAAATGTAAAGAGCGCAACTTTTACAGCATACGAAACATTCAATTCAGTTATTTCAAAAAATCGGTGGTGTTCATATGAACAAGCATAAAATCATAATTCTTCCGGCGAACATTGAAATCCTGGCAGAAGAAAATGAATCTTTAAAAAACGCTTTGACGGAAAACGGTGTTGAATTTGAATTCCCATGCGGCGGAATAGGAGTATGTAAAAGGTGCATTGTGAGAATCATCAAAAGCAATGGCCTGGAGGTAAAAAGCCTTGCATGTCAGCTGAAAATAGATGAGGATTTGGTTGTAGAAATTCCGAACAGGGAACAAAAACACGAGATACTGACTGAAGGCATAGAACGGCAGGTGATATTAGACCCATTAGTAAAAAAGGTTTACATAGACTTGCCACCTCCATCTTTAGAGGATAATCGCGATGACTGGAACAGGGTGGTAGGGAAAAGAGGGGTAAATGCGAATCTTAAACTGCTTAGAGAATTGCCCGAAAAGTTAAGAAAAAACAATTTTAAAGCTACTTTAGTGATTGCCAGCGGCCGAGTTATTGCAGTTGAAAGCGAAGATACAAGTGAAAAACTGTTAGGCATGGCCTTTGATATTGGAACTACCACCATTGTAGGCTATCTTATAGACTTAAAAACCGGGCGGGAAATAGCCAGGGTTTCATCCCTCAATCCCCAAACAAAATACGGCGCAGATGTAATTTCCCGCATAATTTATGCTTTTCAATCTGCTGAAGGGCTGGAAAAATTACATAAAGAAGTTGTTAATGAATTAAATAATATAATAGAAAAAGCTGTAAATAAAACTGGTTATAAACCGGAAGATGTGTATGCCATTACTGTTGCCGGAAATACTACGATGCTCCATCTTTTTTTAAAAATACAACCCGGATATTTAGCCCAGGCTCCGTATGTGCCGGTTATAACCGATCCGGTTATTGTCGATGCTGATGACATTAATATAAAGATAAACCCTGCAGGGAAAGTCTATACCTTCCCCAACGTGGCGGGCTTTGTAGGAGGCGATACGGTAGCGGCGGCCCTTGCTTCTGAAATGGATAAAGCAAATGAGTTAAAGCTATTAATAGATATCGGGACTAATGGAGAAATAGTTCTGGGCACAAAGGGAAGATTGCTGGCCTGTTCTACTGCTGCAGGGCCTGCTTTTGAAGGTGTACAAATATCGTGCGGGATGAGGGGGGCATCGGGTGCTATAGACCATGTATATATGGGTGAAGAGTATAAATACACCGTCATCGGCGGAGT
The DNA here is from genome assembly GCF_049310025.1 of Thermorhabdus hydrogeniformans. Taxonomy (NCBI): domain Bacteria; kingdom Bacillati; phylum Bacillota; class Clostridia; order Thermosediminibacterales; family Tepidanaerobacteraceae; genus Thermorhabdus; species Thermorhabdus hydrogeniformans. The sequence continues at coordinate 53,592 of NZ_JBJYKD010000021.1, forward strand.
TTTGCCCCGAGGGATCGCGGGTTCCGGACTTACTGACGCGGTGGCCGAACTTTTGAAGACAGGGATTTTGGACAAAAACGGTCGAATTTTAAAGCCTGAAGAGATAAAAAGCGAGCCGGGCAAAAAATACAGGGATAGAATCGTCCGCATTAACGGTATTCTGTCATTTGTGATTGCCCAAAATACGGCAACAGGAAAACCAATATATATAAGTCAAAAAGACGTCAGGGAGTTTCAGCTAGCAAAAGGTGCAATTGCGGCCGGAATAGAAGTGCTTTTAAAAACCTACGGTGCAAAAGTTGAGGATATAGATGAAGTATTTCTTGCAGGTGCTTTTGGAAACTATTTAAATCCTGCCAGTGCTTGTAAAGTAGGTTTGATACCTCAGGAACTTGAGGGAAAAATGAGAGGAATTGGAAACGCAGCGGGTGCCGGATCGAAATTAGCCATGCTTTCGGAAAAGGAGTATGAGCGGGCGATAATTCTTTCCCAAAAGATACATTATATCGAACTAAGTTCGCATCCGGATTTTAAAGATATATTTTTTAGCAAATTGGGGTTTTTATAATGCATAGGAAAGCAAAAAAATACCTTGATGTAGGGTTTTCGTAATGCACTTTAAAAAAGCTACAGCTTTTTATTTGCTTATAATAAAGGCTTTTTTATAAACATAACTCAACGTATTTATTTGCATAAAGAATATGTCTTGAAGGGGGTGGGGTTCAGCAACTTCCCGGAAAAGAAAGAATTAAAATCCACGGCAGAAGGGAGGGATATTTTAAATTATCAATCCGTTGTTCAAATACTATAAAAGCATAAGGGAGGGATAGAATAATGAAAAAACCGTTAAGCAATGCCATTAAAAATTTATATGGTATCGGAGATTTTGGTTTCTCTCTGATGACCAGCGTCGAACTCTATTTATTCGTTTTTTTCTTGACTAACGTGGCGAAGTTCTCGCTGCCCATGGTTGCGCTTATTGGTTCCATTACCAGTATTGTCGATGCGGTTTTGTCTCCGTTTTATGGTGCTATCATCAGCGGCACCAAACCTTTAAAGTGGGGGAGAAACCGTTCTTGGATGCTCATCGCGCCACCGTTGGTTGTGGTACTGTATATCTTTCAGTTCACAAAAATCGGGACCGAATCGGTGGCTGCATTTATCGTTTGTGCTGGTTTTATTTTGAGTCACATTGCATGGAACATCCCATGGGTTGCGAATGTGGCATTAATTCCGGTTCTGGCAAACAATCCCGAAGAGCGTGCTTTGCTTGCCTCCCGGCGCGCTACTTATACGGCTCTTGCAGGAGTGGTCTTTTCCTATACCGGTCCACCTCTAGCAATATACCTTGGACAGGTAACAAACAATCAGGTATTAGGTTACGCATTGCTGGCAGGTATTATGGCCTTCGTGATGATGATAGGTTACTGGATTGTATTCAAAATAACCGATGGATATGAGCCCACAGGCCAAACTCAAAGTGCCGCAGCATCTTCATCACAGAAGGTATCCATAAAAGCTATGGTAAATAGTCTCGTTCAAAATCCACCTCTTATTGTGCTCCTCTTATCAGACTTTCTCAGATACATGGTTAACTTCGTAATGACAGCTGCAGCTGCGTACTACTTTACCTACGTTGCCCAAAATATGGATCTGTATCCTACTTATTTATTACTCGGTGGTATTGCTCAGGTAATAGGAGCCCATATGGCTGGCTCGCTGTCGAAAAAACTATCATCGAGAAACGCTTCGATTCTCGGCCTTTTCGGTTTGGCCATATCCCTAATAATGTGTAAATTCGTGGCGATGAATTTAATCACGTTCTTTGTTTTTGTTTTAATAGCGAGAATATTCCTCGGGCTGCTTACTTCGGTAATGGTCAGCTTGTATTCGGATGTTTCGGTTTACGCACAATGGAAAACCGGAGAAGATGCTTCTCCGTTTGTTATGGGTTTAATGACCTTGTCCCTTAAAACCGCAGTCATATCAAGAGGCACTATAATTCCTTTTGTTTTATCGGCAGCAGGTTTTGTTTCCGGAGCTGATCCGGCCACTGCTTCACTGGCGTTAAAAATGGCAGTAATAAATGTGTTTGTATTTATTCCCGGCATTTTTGCTCTGGCATCTGCTGTAATATTATCGGTAGGTTATAAATTAACAAGAGAACATTTGGTGCAATTACAAAATGAAATAAATCAGAGGAAAGCCGAATTAGGGGCATAGCCCGTTGATTTAATGCTCAACGGCAGGGCGAATATTTTGATATATCTGTCGGGCACCAAAATATTGAACCACCCTGCACTGGAGTGCAGGGAATTATTTGCGACTGAAAGTCGCTATTCAGGCTAAAGCCAGCTTAAGA